>JASFRG010000011.1:0-51571 GCA_050115035.1 Anaerolineales bacterium
GCGCGCCGGAGATACCCAGCATGAGATACAACTTCGGCTTAACCTTGAGCCCCGACTTGCCGACCTGACGCGTGCGCGGCAACCAGCCCGCATCCACCACGGGACGTGAAGCGGACACCGTTGCCTCGAGCGCTTCGGCCAGTTCTTCAGCCAATTCGATATTTTCCTTGCCGCCGATACCGCGCCCGATCGAGACCAGTTTGTCCTGGGCGGTAATGTCCACATCGGTGGATGCAGGTTTGACTGCTTCAAGGAAGCGGATTTTTAATCCCTCCAGTGCCACAGGTGAAGCCATCTGCTCAGCAGCGGTGGAGCCCTGTCCTGGTTCAGCCAGGAAGGAGCCCGCTGCCACCGCGATAACAGCCGTTTCTCCGTTTGGAGAAACTTCCGCCATCATTTTGCCACCATACAACTGACTGCTGAATACCAGATCGTCTCCATCCGAAGTTACATCTTTGACGTTCGTAATGCAGGGAGCATCCAGGCGAGCAGCAAGCCAGGCGGCATTATCCATACCAGTGGCTGTCCATCCGAACATCACCAGACGCGGGGATTTTTCCTTCACCAGGGCTTCGACAACTTTCCCGTAAGCTTCAGGGTTGAAATCAGCCAAAGCGGGGTCATCTACATACAGGGTTGAGTCAGATGCAAAGCTGCCCGCCAGGGCGTCTGCACCACTTCCCAAGACAACAGCTATGGCTTGTCCGCCAAATCCAGATGCCAGTTCCCTAGCTTTGCCAACCATTTCAAAGGATACGTCTGAGACTTTTCCATCCATATGTTCGGTGATTACAAAAATGTCGTTGCTCATCGTTTTCTCCTATGCCAGCCCTTTGCTCTTCAACAGTTCAACAATCTTGGCAGCCACATCCTTGGCACTGCCTTCGAACATTTCCGCGTGGCCGGTAGAAACGGGCGGTGACATTTTGCGCAGGTTCAGGCCAGCATCTATCTCCCCATCGGGATCAAGCTCTTCGATTTCAGCCGTTTGCGCAATCTGGCGCACTTTGCTGATGGGCGCATAGCGCGGCGGCTTGGCCGCAGCCTGTACACCAATCACTGCAGGCAGGTTGACTTCATATTTTCCGCCCACACCACCTGCAAATTCCTTGTTCACAACAACTTTACCACCGTCGGCAGTTACGTCGCTCACGCCGCCGATGTAGGGCATATCCAGGTGAGCAGCCAGCATGGGACCGACCTGTCCATCCAGATCGTTGGCAGCCTGGACACCGGAAAAGACCACATCGGGCGACATTTTCTTGATGGCCTCCGCCAGCCATCCGGCCTGCATGTGCGAGTCGGCGTCGGGTTCGTCAGCCATGATCTTGACGGCTTTGTCCGCGCCTTTGGCCAACGCGAAATGCAGGACATTTTCCAATTCTTCGATCAGGTCGGTCCCGATGACTGTCACCGTCCCCCCAACGGCTTCCTTCACCAGAACGGCCTGTTCGATAGCCTGCTCATCAAATTCATTGATCACATAATCCACCGAGTCGAAGTCGATGTTGTTCCCCGCCCTGTTGACAGGCAAATCATCCTTCATGTTGGGGATGTGTTTGATTGCAACAACAATATTCATTCAGTTTCTCTCCTATTGTTTCTTTCCCGCAGGTGACGTTTCAAACGTGACCTACGAATTTCCTCGCATCGAGCGATCCAACAATTCCAAAATATCCAAGACACTGACATGCTCATTACCCGTGCTTTTAACCGCATCCTCGAAACGCGATACTTCAAATGGGCAGGCCACCGACAGAACATTTGCACCTGTAGAGGCTGCTTCCATGGCACGCTTTTCAGACAGGCGCATGGTGGTGTGTTTGGCAGTGAAAGAATCCATCCACATGCCTCCCCCACCGCCGCCACAGCAATATCCGTTTTCGCGGTTGCGGGCCATCTCGACCAGTTCTACACCGGGGATGGCTTGTAACAATTGACGTGGTGCTTCATATTCTCCGTTATGTCGGCCCAGATAGCAGGGATCGTGGTAGGTCACTTTCATCTCGACAGGGTGTTTGAGAAGCGGTTTCAATTTATCTAAATGACGGATAAGGTACGTAGTGTAGTGCGACACAGGCCGTTCAAAACCAAATTTTTTCGGATACACATTTTTGAAGGCATTCAGTTCATGCGGTCCCGTGACGACCATCTCGTTCCACTCGTATTTGTTAAAGGTTTCGATATTATATTCCGCCATCATCTCAAAGAGACCTTTTTCGCCTGCCAATCGCTGGGAATCGGCATCGTCCTTTTCTTCTTTGCCGAGGATGGCAAAGTCAATACCCAGAGCCGTGAAGATGCGGGCTGCCGCCTTGGCGGCGTCGATGCCTCGCGGGTGATAAGACGGGTATGAGCCGACATACCACAACACATCTACAGGGCGATCCAGATCCCTGAAAACCGGGACTTCAACATCTTCTAATTCTTTCGTCCAGGCACCGCGTTTGCGTTGTGGTTTCCCCAGGGGATTCCCGGAAGTGGCGGTGGCTTCGAATGCCTGCTGTAATTCGTTGGGGACAAATTTGCCATCAAGGATGGCTTGTTCGCGCGTTGCCGGCATGATGTTGACCATGTTGACTTCTTTTGGGCACACGCGCAGACAGTTGGCGCAGGTAGTGCAAAGCCACAGTTCGGGCGCTTCTGTCAGGTCCATGCCGGTTTGAGCATAACGGTACAGCTTGCGCGGTCCGTAATTTCCCACTACATCCACCGGGCAGACGGCTACACATTTGGCACACTGGTAACAATCTGCAAACGATTCTGCTCCTGGAACGGATGCAATTTTTTCGATCAATTCCGGCGTATATTCCGTGATGACTCGCTGTTCGAACATACGGTTCCAGTGACCGGAAATATCCACACCATCAACGACAGCGGTTTCTTTTTCGACTACTTTGTATGCTTTTTCTGTGCCAGAAGCCATGTGATCTCCATTATTTGTTCTGCTGGTGGTCGAGTGTTCCAAGCGGTAGCAAGGAATGTATCAAGACCACCTATTTCTTGTTCACATTCTTATTTCAAGCATGAATGTACCTTGATGGTTTCGATACGCCTCGCCAAAATCGTGCGGGACTACTCAACCATCGGATTTTCTTCTTTCACTTTTGGCAATCCCAACAATCTGCGCGCCATATTAGGCAAGGATGGTAATAACTCGTTGAAATCGCGGCTCAATCTCCAACTGGTTGTGCCGTACATATAAACGCCATAAGCACATGCAAGGAAGGCGCTGTTTGCAAACGGTGCCCGTTTCTCGTCTTCCATCAAATCAGGCGTGAACAAATCCGTGCCTTCTCCAAACTTCATACTCATGGCAGTGACCGAGCCTACGCGGGCGTACCCATCGGCGAGATTGTCCGCGACGAGGTTATGTACGCTGCCTGCTAATAAAGGCAAAATACCTGTGCCTGTGGTTGGATCCCACAGCCAGCGAGTCCACAGCCAGTTGTCATTCGGGGATGTGTTGTGCATAAGTCCGGTGCCGAGTTCCAAAGCCAATCGCGTATCGAGCGCATCCAGCTTTTCAACAAAAGCAGCCACACGCACAGGGGACGGGGCCTCGCCGTGCAACAGCTCATCAAAAATCTGGTAATCACTCTCCGAAAAAAGGTTTGTCAATGTGCGTGCATTTGCTCGAGTATGGGTAACGGCGGCAGCGATGTCAGCGAAGGATGAAGCAAATTTAGCAGAAGCAGGCTCAAGTCCCTGAAAGATGCGGGTGTGTCGTTCTGCCAGTTCATCCGCGA
Source organism: Anaerolineales bacterium (assembly GCA_050115035.1). GTDB lineage: Bacteria > Chloroflexota > Anaerolineae > Anaerolineales > Villigracilaceae > JAABUE01. The sequence continues at coordinate 3,750 of JASFRG010000011.1, forward strand.
TTGCGGTCACATCTTCGGGCGAGACTTGCTCGAGCGATTCCTGCAAGTTCTTTTGCAGTTCGGGGTCGTCTGGACCCGTCTTCTGTTTGAGAATGTGACTCTGTCGCTGAGGCTGATTCATATCGTAGTAGATTTGACTCTCTCGTTACGCCATCACTTTTCGAACGGATGCGACTGCCCGTGCTGCGGCCAGTCCAGCGGTTGAAATCGAGTCATCCAAATCGGCAGGGCCCGCAGCGGCTCCAGCGACAAAGATACCTGCCTTCGATGTAGCGACAGGATCCAGCCCCCCGGCACCACCCGCTTCGATGAAGCCGTATTTATTTTGCTGAATGCCAAGGATTTGTGAGATGGCACGCGTGCCCGCACTGGGCTCCATACCGACCGAAAGCACGATCAAATCCATGGTGACTTCCATCGGGCGGGACATGGTGGTGTCTTCGCCGCGCATGAGCAGTTTGCCGTCTTTGGGCAAGACTTCGCTGACGACACCCTTTATATAATTGACTTTGTGTTTTTCCTGGGCAGGCCAGTAGATTTCGTTTTCCCAGTACCCGTACATGCGCATATCGATGTAGAAAATAAATGCCTTTGCATTGGGCAATTGTTCTTTGACTTCAATGGCCTGCTTGCTGGCGATACCGCAACAGACTTTGGAGCAGTATTCATTCCCGATTTGACGATCGCGCGAACCAACACACTGAATGAAAGCAACTTTTTCAGGCGGCTCACCCGTGGACGGGCGGACCACGTTATGCTCTTTAAGCATTTTTTCCAGGTCGGTCAGGGTGATGACATCCGGGAAAGAGTAGTAGTTGTAGTACTGCGTGGCACGGCCTGGATCGAAGTGCTGGAAGCCGGTAGCGACGATAACCGCGCCAGCTTCGATGGATTCCGCTTTCCCGTCCACTTCGGCCTGGACCGTGAAAGCCCCGACCTCTCCATCAATGGACTGTACTTGTGTGCTGTATTTCACTTCTACATTTGAATTGCTCGTGACGGCCTCGGCCAGTTCGGCCATCGCTTCGGACGAGTCACGCCAGTGATGGGTCAACTTGGCATAATTCTCGCGATCAGGAGTACCGCCCAAACGTTCGCGTTTTTCGATCAAAATGGCTTCCCTGCCCAGTTCGGCCACAGAGCGTGCGGCTTCGAGCCCTGCCGGCCCCCCGCCAATGATAAGTACTTTGCCAGATGTCATTGTTCCTCCGTATTATCGGTGGTCGAGTAGTCTCATATATTTGCGACGGGACAAATCGAGACCACCCGTTTTCCATAAATTCTTTATTTTCAAGCAGCTTATAGGTCTCGATACGCTCTAAGTACATTCGGAGCTACTCGACTAACAGTTCCTTTTATGCCGTCAAATTGATCGGTTGGTCTGCATCCTGCCAGGTAATGCCGGACTTCGTACCCGCGCGGATGGCGTCCAGGTCTGCCTGGAATTCGTCCCAATACTTGTGCCAGTTGATGCCCAACTTCTCCAAGAAGGGACGCCAGTCTGTGGAGTGCCAGTGAAACTGCACCACGCGGAAGGGATGCGCGCCCATCGCCAGCGCAGCGACCTGGGCATCAGATAAAACGGGGATACCCACTTTGCGGTCATGGGCTTTGGCCGCGAACTGACTCTTGTCGAGCGTAGTGACACAACCCGTGTCGTGCGTGACCGTCAAATCGGGATTGGCCTCGTTCTTCATCACCTCGATCTTGCGTAAAACCGCAAATGAGCGCGTGAAGTCGCGCTGCACCAGCACGTGCCGGAAACCAAACCCACAGCAGTCGAACCAGGTCGAGTAATCAGCTACATTGATTCCGAGCGCTTCAAGCAATGCTGTAACAACTGCGGTGCGCTGTCCGCCATAGATCTCAGGGTCATAGATGGCATCTTCAGCCACGATTTTGTAGTAATGGCAAGCCGGGTGCACCGTCGTGGTGAGCGCACTCATATCAACAAGCTGGCGTTCGGCGATCCTGTGCCGCATGGCATAGACCCATTCGCTGTAATGGACAATCTCTTCGGGGATTACAAGCGGCTTGCCCATCTTGTCCAGGATGCGGCGCACCTCGTCACGGATTTCCTTGCTGTGCACGAGTTGCTCACGGATTTCCTTGTAGTGTCCAAAGCTGGTGCCACAATGGATCATGGGAAAATAACCGGTCTCATAAGCGGCAGCGAAGTTGCGCGCCATGACCGCGGCCTGCCCCACAGCATTTGAGGCAGCGGAAGCGTAATAATTCCAACCGGTGCATGATGTCTGGTCGCTGGGATCATGGTAATCCAGGTCAAATTGGCGGTGCAGCCAGAGAATGGAAGAGGCATATCCGGGGATGTGTCCGCAGTGACCGCAGGATTTGTGATGCCAGGTGTGTTCGATCGGAATCTTCTTCATGCGGCCATATTTGGTCTTGAATTCGACGAAGGGTTCCGGGACCTTTTGAACAGTGATCTCACCCTTGGCTTCAAGTTCAAACAGACGTTCACGCATATCCTTTGTAGGTGCGGCAGTCGCATCACGTTCGACCGGATGGGATTTTCTTTCAAGGATTTCTTCAACGGTGGTTAAGGTTTCAGTCATAACTTATCTCCAAGCTCTAGACCTGACAGGTTTTGGAAACCTGTCAGGTCTGCAACTCTGGTTATCCTTCTTCCAATTCTTCTTCCATGATGTCAGCCAATAAATCGTACAAACCTTCGTCAAGTTCCTTGATAATGTCCATATTGCCAGACTCGAACCAGATGGTGTAGAGTTCGAGCAATGTTTTTCGATCGACCCGCCAGGCGACATCGGTGACACCACGGATGGAATCCATCGGGATGGCTTTGCGCCAGACGTGCATGTTCTCGCTGAAATCCTTCACCCAGGGGCCCCAATCGGGGAAGAAATCGGGTTGGAGCATATCGGGTGAGACCTGGTTGCCCTTGAGCATGACCTTGTAGATTACACGGCTATAGCCCTGCAACGCATCCTTCGATTCCTGCAAACCATTCTTGACCGAGACTTCACGTAGGATGGTCACCAATCCACCCGGGTTGTTCTGGCGTGGGCAGCGCACACACGAGAAGCATTGCGCACAATTCCAAATATCCTCAGTGATGATGTCATAGATACGATCGACATCTTCGCGAGCCATGGCCTGCGCAATCACACGTGGGCTGAAATCGTAAAAACGCGCCGAGGGGCAGGCTGAAACACAGATCCCGCACTCGTAACACCCATAGAGAAACTCTTCGTAGCGTACGTCATTCTTGACTTCGAGGAACAGACGCTCTTTCTCTTCAAAGGGTACATCCGGATGATGGTTTTCGGGTTTGCCCGGGATCCAATTTTCAAGTGTAGTTGGCACAAACGCCTCCTGAATGCTTCACCACAGAGCACAGGTAGAGCACAGAGATTCTTTTTTTCTCTGTGAACTCAATGATCTCCGTGGTAATCTCTTTAGAACGAAATCACTGCATCGGCATTGACGGCCATATCATTGAAAGCCGCTCCGCCAATCATTTCAACACCTTCGATCATGTCGTCCATCGTGAAACCATGAAGGTCGAGGGATGGTTGGCAGACTAACAAACGCACCCCAATATCGACCGCCTGGTCGATGAAGAATTTCAATTCCTTGCCGCCGCCACCTGCCTTAGGGACAATGATCTCATCACCGGCCGCTTTTGCCAGACACTGTGGCCCGTTCATCGTGAAATAGATGCAGACTTCGTTGTCCATGGCGGCTGCGGCTGTCGCCAGGAAAAATGGAGTTGCTGTACGTTCAGGGTCCCCACGTCCGTGTGTTTGAACATATAAAATTTTCTTCTCATCAGGGTCGTCAGTTTGCCACATATACATCCCTCTCCAGTTATTGTCTTGGTTGGTTTTGAAGCAGTTAGAAACTAGCTACAGCTTCCTCGTTGTTTGGAAACATCTTGAACATTTGCAGCATGCCTACAGTCCGCAAGATCACATCTATTGGCTCCGAAACTGCAGCTAGACGCAGATCCCCGCCAGATTTCTGAGCATCTTTAAGCGCTTTTACCAGTGCCCGCAATCCTGCAGAAGATAGATAGTCTACGTTTTCAAGGTCAAGAACAATCTTGTCCTTATTGCTGTTCAACAAGTTTTCCAGAGCATTATCTAATTCAGACGCAGTATTAGAGTCTACGCGTCCTTTGACTTTCATAACTGCTACATTTTGAGTGCTGTCGGTCACAATTGATAGATTTGCCATCATTCAATCCCGAGATCAGATAAATAGTTGAACTTCAGCATCAGCAGCGTATTCAAGGAAGGTTGCAGCGCCGCCAATCTCACATTCCTTGATAAAGTCTTCACGCTTGAAGCCAAATACGTCCATGGTCATCTGACAACCGATCATGCGCACGTCCAGTTCGATGGCCATATCGCGCAATTCACCAACAGTGGCAACTCCCTTATTCTTAAAAGTCTGCTTCATCAGATTGGTTGCAAGGCTGTTAAAACCAGGGGTATTTGCCATGATCAATTGTGGGATAGGCCAATTGATGTTCTGGAAATCTTCTGAACCAAAAGGCATCTTCATTGGCATGGCGGGATTTCCCATCGGGGTCACTGCCGCGGTCAGATTGGGTTTAAGCAGCGTTAGCCCGTAGAAAGTAAAGAAAATGCCCACCTCCCATCCCATCGCGCCTGCAGCGGTCGCCAGGATGAACGGGGGGTAGGCCCAGTCGAGTGTCCCTTTACTGGAGATAAGAGCAAGTCTCTTTGGGGCGTTAGGGTCAGACTTTGACATTTTGTCCTCCGTCTTAATTCAAAAAAATAAGATTATTTGTCTCGTCGAATGTAGAAGACAAATTTGCCATCCTCCTGCGTCGAGCGGAGCAACTCATTCCCCGTCTGTCTGCTCCAGGCCTCCATATCCGGTGGTGCGCCCGGATCTGTGGCCACCATTCTAAGAACCTGCCCAACCTCCATTGTCTTGATGGCCTTGGATGCTTTCACAACCGGCAACGGACAGAGCATCCCCGAACAATCGAGAACTTGATCTTCCTTAATCACATCCATCGCAACCTCCTTCGCTGATTAAATAATATCCGTTTGGGGCTGCGATGGCTATCCCACGCGCATAGGAATTTTTCTCCCCCGCGCGGGGGATGTGAAACATTTGATTGATACTAATTCGGATATAATCATTATACAATTTTTATGTTTGCGAAACTAGTGTCCTTCTTCCATATCCGTCGTGTTTTTTCATTTCTAGTCGCCTTTCGCTGGGCATCCCTGCTACCCGCACTTCTTATTTTGAATACTCAAGGAGCATTTAAGCAAATTCTGCCTCCGCTGCTGGTGTTTGGCATTGCTTTCCTGGTCAATCTCACCATTATTCTCCTTAATCGGCCACTAAACAAACTTGTTGAAGCTCATCCTGCGCTGCTTGGCGTTGATCTTATTTTTTCCGCGGGTCTCCTGGGCGTGAGTGGCGGCGGGAACAGTCCCTACTATCTTTACGCGCTCAGTCCATTGTTGGCAGGAGCGTTTTTCTTTCAAATGCGGGGCGCATTAATCGTCTCCAGTATCTTTACCCCGCTCTATTTACTGAGCAGCTATTTTGGGCCACAAACCGAAATGGTTGTGTTGATCACCCAACTTGCAGGGATCTGGTTAATCCCCATCCTTTTTGCCTACCCATCCACTTTACTGAAAGACATCAACCAGGCGCGCGAAGAACTAACAATTGCCCGTGATAAACTCACACAGAAACACGAAAACCTGACGACTGCCCATCGTCAATTGGAAATCATCCATGATTTGACGGTTCTGCTGCAAGCCGCACCTGATCTCATTTCGGTTCAGGAACGAGTGTTGGGTGCGGTCACGACAGATCTCGGATTTTCAAAAGCAATCGTCGCATTGGTCGACCCAGCGCGTGAAGAGCTAGGCGGCTGGCTCGTTTATCCAAAAGATGAAACTTTTCCAGCCGTGGACAAACTCCCATTGAAGTCCGAAAATGGAAAAGTTATCAAAGCTTTACTCAATCGCACTGTTTTTACATCCAGTACAACCGAAATGCTGGTTAACCATTCTGATTTGGCCGGATGGCTGAATCAAGAAAGCTGGTTCGTCATTCCCCTCTATCTGCGTGAACACCCCGTCGGTCTTTTGCTCGTGGACGAAATCGATCTCACTAAAGAACGCGAGAACACCTTGATGACGGTCGCGAATCAGGCCGCGCTCGCACTGGGTACCACTATCTTGTGCATTGACCGCGCCCGACGTCTCGCCATTGAGACTGAACGCAACCGCATTGCCAGCGACATACACGATACCGTAGCGCAGTCGCTCTTTGGAATTGTTTACAGTCTGGAAGCCTGCATCAACATGCTGCCTGCTCAGGCCAGCGAAGTCAAGGGTGAACTCGTCGAATTGCGTTCACTGGCCAACAGCGCACATGATGAAGTCCGTCGGTCTATATTTGACTTATGGCCGTCCGCATTGACCATTGAGCTTTTTATGGCTGATTTGACGAACTACGTTAGCGGTTGCTGTCGCCCACGTCCATTCAGTATTATTTTCAACCACAACGGAGATTTCAATTCCCTGCCCCCGGGCTTGCGCCGGACGATCTACCGTATGGCACAGGAAGCCCTGGCAAATTCCGCCAGACATTCGGGGGCACAGTCTGCGCGTTTGTGTCTTACAGTCACAGATGATGAAGTTTATCTGGTTGTCACAGATACAGGCCGCGGATTCGACCCGGAGATCGCCCTGTCGCGAGGTATCAACCGCGAACATTTCGGCTTGCATGGCATCCGGGAACGGGCACGCGCAATGGGTGGTGATTGTGAGATCAACTCGCAGCCGGATGCTGGAGCGGGCATCCTGATCAATCTCCCTATCAGGGGACATCCTTACCATGTTTGATATGATCCGCATTCTGATCGTGGACGACCACGCTGTAGTCCGCAAGGGACTGGTGATGGTTCTTCGTCAGGTAGCAGATTTCGAGGTTGTGGGCGATGCGCAAAATGGTCGCGCCGGTTTAGAGGCAGCCCAAAAACTCAATCCTGATATTGTCCTCATCGATCTGGTCATGCCCGAGATGGATGGTCAGGAAATGGCTGTGGCTTTACGCAAGTCGTGCCCGAATATCAAGATCATGATGTTGACCGGCACCGAAGTGGATGACCGGGTTTACGACCTGGTCGCTGCGGGGATCGAAGGTTACGTACTAAAGAATATCGAACCGGGGGAGTTGATCCGGGCCATTCGTTCCATTGTCAATGGAGAGGCATACTTACATCCCGAAGTGATGAAAAAAGTGATGGAACACATGCAATCCGAACATAGACCCCCGGCCTCCCTGACGCCGCGTGAAAAAGAAATCCTGGTATATATGTCCACGCCGAACACTTACAAGCAAATTGCGGGGCAACTTGGCATCAGCGAAGAAACCGTGCGCAGCCACGCAAAAAGCATTTTGGAAAAGTTAAAACAGCCCAATCGCGCTCAGGCTGTTTTAACGGGCATTCGAATGGGGTTGATCGAGTTGAGTGAAATTTAGTTCGGAACTTTATCCTTTAATTTCAAGCCACAGTAATGACAACATTGCCTTTTTTTCCTCCCGTTTCCACATATTTATGTGCATCGGGTACCTGCTCCAACGGAAAGCTCCTGTCAACAATCGTCTTGAGTTTTTCAGCTTCAATCAACTCCTTGAGAAAAATCAAATCTTCTTTTGTTTGGTTTGCTGCTTCAATTTTGAAATTCTTTTTACTCGTAATCGAAGTCCATATGCTGAGCAGGATGTGTGATAACCCAGCATAGGCTAAAAAATAATACCCACCTGGTTTAAGCAGCTTCAACCGACGAGCGACGCCGCGCCTGCCAACCACGTCAATGATGAGATCATAGGTTTCACCATTCCTGGTGTAATCTTCCCTGGTGTAGTCAATAACATGAGTTGCGCCGATAGAGCGCAGCATATCCATTTTTTCCGTGCTGTCCACGCCGGTCACTTCAGCGTCAAAATGCCTGGCAAGCTGTATCGCAAAGGTACCAATGCTTCCACCCGCACCGACAATTAATACCTTTTTCCCGGACTGGATGTCTGCTTTCCTTAGAAAATGCAGCGCTTCGAATCCGGCGGTTGGGACGGCGGCGACTTCTTCATAAGTCAGGTTGGTTGGTTTGGACGCTAACGCTCCTTGTGCGTCATCAGGCTTTTCAGGCAAACAGATGTACTCAGCATATGCGCCAAATCCAAAACCGGTTGTGCCAAAGACCTGGTCACCGACTTTATAGGATTTCACATTTGCCCCAACTTCTTCTACTTCCCCGGCCAGTTCCTGCCCGAGAATAGGGATTCTTTTTGGCCGGAAAAAACCGGCATAAATACGCACCGGGAACGATAGCCCAAGAGGCAGTTCCAGCCTGCGCATCTCACAATCCCCGGCTGTTATGCTTGTGGCGTGGATTTTCACCAGGATCTGGTCATCTTTGGGATGGGGTTTTTCTACCTTTTTAAGTTGAAGACCATCTGGTGGCCCGTATTTTGTCCAAACAATCGCTTTCATCAGAGTTTCTCCTGACTTTCCATCATAAGGGATTCAGTTTTCGCAGCGTCAAGTCGCCTTGAGTTACCATACTTGGCAGAAAAAGTCGCATATGACCTAGTCGGACAACATATTTATGATGGGTAGAGTTACCGTAGGCAAAAGATTACTTCACCCTGGACGGGCACTAGGTCGCAACGGCGATCATGGGTTTTTCGATTGCCAATCTGAGTGCACACAAGGCCATCACAATAGTTAGTGGGCCAAAAAACAAGGTTTCAGCGCTCACACCAGAAGCGAAATTCCCTAATGTGTTCAATACCAGGTATGCAAAAACAACCCACATACCAATCGTGATCAGTATATTCGATTTGTTGGCCTGAAGTAATCTGATCTTTGCAACAACGATGCCAGCAAAAAACAAAGTCAATGTAATTGCCACAACTTCTAACTGCATCAGATTAGATCCGTCAGCTTCTATCTGTCCGCCCCAAACGATATCCGCAGGCATTACTTGGGCAATAATCAAGATGTGTAAGACCAATAGTAATCCAAATGCGCTTAGTAAGATTTTTCCAGCCAGATTCGCTTTCATAATTTTTTTCATCGGTTACTCCTTTATTTTATGTGTGATTGATTCGACAGCCTACCAATAATTTTGCACAAGAATTTTCGGTGGTGATTGGTTTGTAAGTGATTTTTATTGTTGTGCAACAGCACAAATCTTCCGTTTCTATATCGCATTCATCAGCGTTCCTCCTGATTGACCACTGTAATCACAACATTGCCTCTTTTGCGCCCGGATTCGACATACCTGTGCGCCTCGACAACCTGCTCCAACGGAAAGCGCTTGTCGATGACCGCTTTGATCTTCCCCGTCTCAATCAACTTTTTGAGCGTATTAAGATTCTCGATCTCTTCCTTTGTCGTAGTTTGAACAGTAAGAAAAGCCCCGTTCTCTTTCAACAGGTTATCTCTCTGTGAAGACGAAAGCTTTCCCACTGCATCAAAGACTGCATCGTAAATCTGACCATTTTGGGTGACATTCTCTTTTGTGTAGTCGATGACCTGATCGGCGCCAAGAGATTTCACAAGTTCGATGTTTGCAGTGCTGCATACTCCGGTCACATTTGCGTCAAAGTGATGCTTTGCAAGCTGAACCGCGTAAGTACCGACGCTTCCGGAAGCGCCATAGATCAGGACTTTCTGTCCATTTTGGATATTCCCTTTTCGAAGGATGTACAGGGCCGTCATTCCTCCGACAGGTAAGGCAGCAGCCTCTTCATAAGATATGTTGTCCGGTTTGATCGCCAGGACTCCCGAATCCATTTCTTCGGGCAAGCAGACGTATTCAGCGTTCGCACCGGCGCTCAAACCTGTAGTCGTCCCGAAGACCTGGTCGCCAACCTTGAAGCGTTTCGCATCTGCCCCCATCGATTCGATTTCTCCGGCAAACTCGTGCCCCGGAATCTTTTTTCTTCTCACCCCAAACAGCCGCATAGGAATGTACATCAAGGGATGCAGTTTTCGTAACATCAAATCGCCTTGCGTGACTGTAGCTGCATGGACCTTGATCAGAACTTCATTATCCTTCGGAGTTGGTTTTTCCATCTCTGTGAGTTGAAGTACATCCGGCGGCCCGTGTTTCGCACTTATAATCGCCTTCATAGAATTTTCCTAAAAGTTATTTTGAGTAGATGCAGACATGCGTTCTTCCCACTTTTCAACGTTTATGCCCTTCCACAGAAGGTAGATGGTAAATGGCAATTCTCCCAGAACGCCCAGCACGAGAACAATCGAAGAAAATAATTCTGCATACTGGGGAGCCATAAATTTCCCGTAACTCTCGATTAGATAGCCAAAGGAGGATAGCATCAACAAGGCTCCCAATAGTCGAGGAAAATAGCCCGACTTATAGACCAGGTATCCCAGCAGTAACAAATGCAGACCGAAGAAAAAACCCCAAACCAGGATCATATAGTCAAAGGCGTTGAGAGACAGCAGCACAAATGCATCTATCTGCTCCGGCCCGAATACCGCCAGGTAGCTGCCACCACCTACGAGCAGAAAAGCCAAAATCGAGGGAAGCAGGTTGACCGCCTGTACAAGCGCCTCTCCCAGCCTGGCAAATGCCGCAGCCAGAGAAAGGGATTCGCTGACCGGTTTTAGTAACACGAAGAGAATTGCAGCCAAGATCGTTTCGACGATGAATACGATGGTCTCGGCGGCAATGCCTGCACGGAATAGTGACTCAGAAGCCATAAGGTTATTTGCGGTTGCTGTGGCATCTCCAGGCACCAGGATCCCACCCTTGCCGATCATGAACGCCAGGGGGGATGCTAAAAAGATAATCAGATATAGTACCCCTGCAATTCTTGCTGTTTTTTTGATTGAATTCATTTTGTTCTCCATTCTTGAATAATACGGATAAATATTAACGATAAGTGGCTTGTCTCAACTTATTGATCGGGTTCAACACGGTTGACTGACAGCAACAGCATCCCCAAATCTCGCACTTTTTTCAACAAACCGTGCAACGCAGCCTGATCGACTACAAAACAGGTCAGGAGGGTGTCGCCGTTCTCTTCCAGCGCGATGGTCACATCCCCAAACCAATCAATCCATCTATGCTCAAGTTGGCCTTTGATCCTGATTTGATAGGTCATCGGCCGATCCGGGTCTGTTTTGGGATTCCGTTCGTTTGCCATTCAATTGCACCTGTTGAATTAGGTATGCCACATGTTCAATGTACAGATAGCATATCTTTTTTACGGTATGGTTGTGTAGATACTAAAGTATCGTTGGTGGTATGGTTCTGGATTTAATACCCCTGGACGTCGTATGTCACACCCTTAAAATCAACAGAATTGGACACAAGCGTATCGGACGCAGCCGAATCCTGTTTCAGTTCCGACAGCAGGAACGCAGTCGTAAAGTGCCTGACCAGGATATGCGCGTACACCCTGTTCCAGTCGGGGTCAGAGCAAAATTCACCGGAGAAGAACTTCAAATACCAGGTAATCTTTTCACATGGGCCAGTGAAGATCATGTGTTCCGCGCCTTGCAACGCCACCCTGACCTTTCTTGGGCTGGAAACATATTCATAGGCAGGATGAGTGCTCCACATGTATGGAGAGTCCACATCGCTCGTGCCGCCGATAGCCATCACAGGTACGTCGATTTCGGCTAAACCAGGTTGACCGAAAAAGAAGGCATCACCCGCCATCGAAACAACAGCGTCCACACGCGGGTCAGCCCACGCTGGCCAAAGTCCATCAGGAACGGCCTCAAGATTAGCAAAAGATGCCATATCAGCGATATGCGGGGTAAGTTGAGCACACAGCCAGGCACCGGGCTTATCAGGCTCGCTTGTGTTCTCACAATAGGACTGAAATGCTTCGGTATCTATTTGCGCTCCACCTGCTGCCAGCGATGTATATCCACCATAGGAATGGCCGATCACAGCCACTTGCCCTGCATCGATCAACCCATCAAGTTGTCCCCCTGCATCCACTTGCTCATCGACATAAGCAAAGACCGTCAGAATATCCTGTGGACGTTCGATAGCGGATTGCCACAACTCATTTTCCGGATCGAGTTGCTCTTGATGCTCGGGGGCTAGTACTACGAATCCATAAGAAGTGAGATGTTCAGCTAACCAGGCATAGGATGAAGCCCCAATCGAAAAGCCCGGAGACAAGACCACCAGCGGATACGGCCCCGCTGAAAGGTCAAATGGCGCATTCTGAATGGCTTTGCCCGCATATTTAGCAACGGTCACTGTTCCTAAAGGGTCGTCCATCTTCATTTCATACGGATACGTGATTGACTCTTCGGCATTAACTCCATTCAACACTGGATACCAAAGCGCAATTTCCAGCGGGATTTCCCCATCAATTGTTAAGCTGCGTGTACCAACTGAAAATGAACCACGCGCAGCATACACAGGCATATCAGATAGCATACCATTACCTTGAACTGTATCAGCCCGCCTTGCTCTGGCTCCCATAAACAATACAAAGAACACTACAAGGATAAGTGTTGTGCTGACCGTTTTCTTCCGAGATGCCATTTTTTACTCCTTTCACTCTATTAACGTGAAGGTAGCATATCGAAAAAATGGTATGAGCGTATAGATACGAAAGTATGGTTTGGGGGTATTGTTCGAGATTTGGCGCTACAACAATTCCAGCTCACGAGCACGCGCTACTGCTTCAGTGCGCCTTTTGACCTGTAACTTACCAAAGATGTTCCGGTTGTGCCCTTTGACGGTCGGCATGGCGAGATACAACCGTTCGCTGATCTGGCGGTTCGAGAGCCCCTCGGAAATCAGTTGAAGGATTTCTAACTCGCGTTCGCTCAATGGCTCGATCAGCGGTTGGGAAGATTTTGTGGTCGTATTCTTATGATCATCTTTAAGTACGCCTAACAGCTTGCTTACATAATCTGGCATCCCCCCATGAGTTATGGCTTCAGACAGTAGATGCTTCATCGGTTCGCCCTCATCTACGAAGATTCGGACAAAACCTTCAGGTTCAGCCAGTTCCAGAGCACGCTCCAGGTTTTTTAGAGCAGTGTCAATTTTGTCCTGTGCTTCGTGAGCAAGTGCTTGAAGCACGAGAATTTCAATCAAGCTACCCATTCGGCCATCATCTTCCGCCGCATCAAGGAGACGCTTTAGTAGCTCCAGCGCATCAAGGATAGAACGTTCTTCGCCAGTGTTTCTGTATTGGGCAATTAATATTCTGGCCAGTGTAATATGCTCGAACTCGCGTAAATGGCTAAGATCATCACCAGCGGACAAGTCTTGTTCACGTGCCCAATTCTGTGCTTTGGCCAAGCCGCCCTGCGCCACCCAGACTCGCGCCCTTTGCGCTGCTATCGGATGTACATCCGGCACAGGGCCCCTGATGTAATTACGCTCGGCCACGTCCAGCGCATCGAGAGCGCCGTCCAAATCTCCATGCGCAAACTTGATCCGAGCCTGAGCAAGATACCAGCGGAAAGACCAGCGCGGTAACGCAGCTTGCTCGCCCAGCTCTTTGCTTCTCAACAAATGCTCTGTCGCTGCTTCCAGATCGTTCTGTTCGCAAAACAGCTCACTCAACCCTGTATACAGGTCTGCAGTTCCCCAACGCACAAACTTGCCCTGTCCTTCCGCAAGTTGCAATGATTGCTGATACAAATCGAATGCTTGTCGGAGACGTCCTAATGTCACCCGGATGTCAGCTAAAACAAATGTGCCTGTAATTGCGAAGAGAATATTACCGGCCATTTTGTAATCGGTCATGGCATCGGTAAAGGCCTTTTCGGCTGTTTTCAGATCCCCGCTGGCCCAGGATGCGAGTCCAAGTATCGCGGCAGGAGTTCCTCGTCGGTGGTATTCATCTTCAGGTAAGAGATCGAGAGCCTGTTGAGCGTGTTTTACGGTAGACGGTACATCGCCGAGGGCCAGAGAATGATAGGAACGGGCAGCAGCTATGGTCGCAGGGAGATGCTGAAATTCTTCCTGGTCCACAGCTTTATATTTATCGCTCGTTCTGGCTGGTTCATCCAACCATTGCTCGGCATCCCGCAGTCTGGGTTCAGCAGCCTCCAAGTCACCTTTATCCAATAAGGCCCAAGTATATCCAACACTGAGCACTGGCCTGGTACGGACAACTTCGTCTGGCAATGCTCTTACCCAATCAAGCCACGCAGCGGACTGGCGATTTTTGTCCATCTCAGACCATGCAAGTTCTGCCAGATCCGCCGTTCGGTTGTAGTCCTGAGAGGCAAGCGCATGACAAATAGCATCGGTCCGCGAAGCATTGCACTCATACCATTCGCTGGCTCTTTTATGCAGGATAGGGACTTGATCAGGTTGCTCTTCCATCATATGCGCGCGGAGCACATCCCCAAACAGGTGGTGGTAGCGATACCAATAGCGTTTATTGTCGAGCGGTACGACAAAAAGATTGCTGCGTTCCAAAGTTTCCAAAAAATCAGCGCTGCCCTCCTGACCGGTGACTGCTTCACACAAAGGGCCGCTCAACCGACCGAGGATAGAGGTCTGAAGCAAGAAATTTCTAACGTTTTCACTCTGGTGCTGCAACACTTCTTCGACCAAATAGTCCACGATATAGCGATGATCTCCGGCAAAAGCCTTTATAAAACTGGGAATGTCATCCTGCTCCCGTACGGAGATGGCTGCCAGTTGGAGCCCAGCAATCCAGCCTTCAGTACGGGATTCCAGGGCCGCAATACTTTCTTCTGAAAGCTCCAGTCCCATGGCCTGATTGAGAAATCCAGCGGCTTCGGAGAGGGTAAAACGCAAGTCTGCAACCCGAATTTCGGTTAATTGTCCTTGTGCTCGAAAGCGAGCCAGAGGCAGACTCGGGTCTTCGCGAGTAGTGATGACCAGATGCATCTGGGGCGGCAGATGTTCGAGTAGAAAGGTGAGAGCCTGGTCAACAGTCTCGGAATCGATGACGTGATAATCATCAAGGACCAGAACAAAATTATCTGAAACGGTAGCAATTTCATTGAGCAGGGCTGTCAGAAGCGATTCGGTTGGCGGCGGTTGGGAAGATTGGAGCATGTCCGACATCCCTTCCCCAACGTCGGGCAGTACCGTCTGCAAAGCAGCTACGAAGTAAGTCAAGAAGCGTCTGGGATCGTTCTCCCCCTTATCTAACGAAAGCCAGGCAACCAATCCTTTGCACTGTGTGACCCATTCACTAACTAACGTGGTCTTCCCAAATCCAGCAGGGGCAGAGACCAGGGTCAGCTTACCTTGTAAGCCATCATTCATTTGCCTGGCTAGGCGTGGTCGCGAAACTAAATCAGAATGAGATCGGGGAATGAAAAGTTTTGTAGTTAAGAGTTGTTCCACATTTACCCTTGAGTATTTTTCCAGTTAAATTGAAATTTCTCCCAGTGTTGGTTCAATATCTGATTATTGCTCAAGGTTTCTTACCCTACTCCCATGTGGACCCAACAACTATGCGATGGAAACAGTATTCTGACAAAGCGCATCCATTATAGCACGAGGAAATTTTTACACTTTGGCGCAGACAGACTATTCAGATGTTTACTTATCAATATTTACTTCCCGATGCAGTATCCGAACAATACGGTATAGATGATATTCGATATCGCTGTGGCCTTTCCACCGACCACATTTGCTGTACCCCAGGTTTCTCCGCCGGTTGAATTCACGAATTGAACGATGACCGTGTCAATATCCTGATAATAGCGTGCAATGCTGTAGTATCCAGGTAACCAGCCGGTATGTTCATACTCGGAAATTGAGGAGCAGATCGCCTGCTCATCGTCATTCAGTAATGAGCCGTCATTCAATGCTCTCAAAAATATGCCGACATCTTCTGCGGATGCAACCATCCAGTTATCAAGAAATCTAAGATCATCGTCGTATTCATACCAGTATCCACTGACAACATCATCGTATTCCGACTGGTCAAGCGTGGTGTACGTGTTTGTTAACTCAAGGGGAGCCAGAATTTCGTTTTCAATATATTCGTTGTGGCTGTATCCCAATACTTTGTCAATGATTCGGGCAAGCAACAAATAATTTGTGTTGGAGTAACTGTATTCGGCGTCAGGTTTGAAGTCTGCGGGTTGATCCAAAACATGTTCGAGATTCTTGTCAGCGTTTACGTCTGTTTGCGGAG
Source organism: Anaerolineales bacterium (assembly GCA_050115035.1). Lineage (GTDB taxonomy): Bacteria > Chloroflexota > Anaerolineae > Anaerolineales > Villigracilaceae > JAABUE01. The sequence continues at coordinate 19,941 of JASFRG010000011.1, forward strand.
TGAACCAATCCCACTCCGCATCGTCAGTGAAATTAGGAATGCCACTGCGGTGTTGTACCATCATTTTCACGGTGATCTGGTCCGCATATTCAATTCTTCCGACAAGTTCGGGGAAGAAATCGGCGAGGGTGTCCTCCAGTGACAAACTGCCACTGCTGGCTAATTTGGCGATCGTGGTGGCGATATACAGCTTATTAATACTGCCAATCTTGAACAGAGCGTGCGGATCGGCTGGCTCTTTCGTCAATTTGTTCTTCCAGCCGGCAGCATAGAATTCTGGGCTCCTTCCCTGCCTGATTGACATAAACGATGATGCCATCCAGCCCTTAATTGGTCGCATCATCGACCTGCTCCTGCACCGTGTCTGGCAATGGTACGATCAATGAAGGTACCAGGTCCAAGGGCGCGATCACGACAACACTGATGATTGCCACGATGGGCATGATGATTCTAAGGATTCGAACGATGTGTTCCTTTTTGGGCATTTGCTTTCCAATTGGCAAATAAAGAAGTTGTTTACAGGGGAAGAGCTTTGATGCGAACCCTTCCCCTGCATGGATTTATGTTCAGTCCGTTGCTAGCGCGCGTTTTTTCCAGCCTTCGAGGTTCACACCTTTGATCAACAGCCAGAGCGGGAAAGCGATCTCAGAGATGGAGATGACCGTCGCGATAATACCCGGTGTGGTGGTATAGCTGGGTGATAACAACAGGGCAAAGCTGTCAAAGAGATAGCCAAAGCCGGCAGCGATGAAGAGGATACCCAGCACTTTGGGGAAATAACCGGACTTGAAGATCAGGTAGCCAAGGATGAAAACGTGCAGCACAAGGAAGGCGATCCCGATGGTAAAGCCGATGCTGTGGGCATCCAAAAAAACCATTGTCAGTGCGTTCAGTTGTTCAGGGCTAAAGGCAGCCAGGTAACCCGTGCCGCCAGCAAAAGCCATGACCAAGAAGTAGTTGATCAGGTTGAGACCGTGAATGGTGGTCATCGCCAGGCGGGAAACAGCAGCCAGCAGCGATAGGGTTTTGTTGACCGGTTTGAGTAGGACATACAGCACGATGGACAGGATGATCTCGGTCAGCAGGATGACCAATTCGCTACCAACGCCCCCGACCCGGAATAGGGTCGCGTTATTAACGATATTCTGCACGGTTGCGGCAGCATCACCGTCAACGATGATCTGGGAGGGCATATACATATGTGCGACGATGGCGAAGACGGTGATCAGCAAATAAAGGACACCGGCGAAGCGAGCGGTTTTTTGGATTGAATTCATTGTGGAAGCTTTTTCACTTGTATTGGTTAAGCGATCTGTAACTGTGGATTTCTTCACTGGTTGTAAACTCTTTTCGATTGTCATCTTTTTCTCCTTTTTTGAACGATTTGATAAATATGATTGAATTTACGAAAAAACAGTCACCCGAGGGCGTAGAAATTTGAAACCGATAAAATTACAATCAAAAGTGTAGCTCCTTTCTATTGTTTTTTTGACAATATCCGGTTGACCGAAAGTAGTGGTATTCCTAAATCACGTACTTTTTTCAACAATCCATGCAGTGCGGCCTGGTCAACGACAGAGCAGGTTAGAAGCGTGTCACCATTCTCATCCAATGTGATGTTTGCGTCTTCAAACCAGTCTCGCCATTGGTGGTCCAGATGGCCTTTGATCCTGATCTGATAGATCATCGATTCTTCTGAATTTAGATTGGAATTGTGTACCTTTGACATCACTCTGCACCTTTTATGGCAATCTTTAAGTGTATATGCCACCTGCTCAATGTGAAGCAAGTTTATCTACAGGGTGGTGTTAACGTATAGACACTTAAGTGTCGTTTGAGGGTGTTGTTTTACAAGATTGGGGATATTTAGATTAATAGACTTGAAACGATGGATTGATGCTTCAACTACAAGAGTTCCAACTCACGAGCACGGACTACCGCTTCGGTACGCCTTTGAACCTGCAACTTGCTAAAGATTCTTCGATTGTGTCCCTTGACTGTGTTCAAAGCCAGAAAAAGACGTTCGCCAATTTCGCGATTCGAGAGTCCCTGGGCGATGAGCTGCAGAATTTCCAGTTCGCGTTCGCTCAATGGATCGATAAGAGGCTGGACGGATTTGCTGCCATCCTGCTTTCCGCCAGTTTCAAATGCCCCCAGCAACTTGCCGACAAAGTGCGGCATAATCCCCTGGGCAGCCGCTTTAGAGAGCAGTTCAGCCATCGGGGCGCCTTCGTCAACGAAGATTCGGACGAGACCGCCTGTTTTCGCCAAAGTCAGCGCTTCTTCCAATACGAGGGCTGCCTGCTTCTCTTCGCCCTGCGCGTGGAGCGCGATGGCTTGCAAAATGATGACCCTGAGCAATTCATCACACCGTTCCTTGGCTCCTAACTGTTGGCGATAGGACTTCAACACTGCCAGAGCCGCAGAAGCGTCACCTCGGGCAAGGTGGACTCGAGCCTGGCTGAGAGGAAGTTTGTGCTTTTCAGCAAGATCAGCAGCCTGCGCAAGATTTCCTTGGCGAAGTAACACCGTAATCTGCAAGGCAGCAATATCAAGCATCAAGTGCGAGAAGCTGTTTTTTTTCATAAACCGCTCAGCATTGGCCACCCTTTCAGCCGCGCCATCTGCATCTCCCCGGGCAAGATTCAATCGGGCAAGGAGCAGCTCCCCCTTAGCCGGAGTGTCAACATTTTCCATGTTTCTTGCCAATCGTAAACTCTTTTCCCCATGCTCTTGAGTTGCGTCCAGATTGTTCCACTCGCAGCAAATGCGTGCCAGGCCAAGATGGGCTTCGCAGGCAGCCGGCAGTGGTGGCTCCCCTGCCAATTCCAGAACGTTTCTGTAGTTCTCATCTGCCTCATGATACAGATTTTCCGATTCGTGGATTTGCCCTAAAGAAGTTGCCGCAGCGATGGAAATCATGGTGTTTCCGGAATCCTGACTGATCGCCAGGGCCTCAGTATGGGCCTGGATGGCCGCTTTACGGTCTCCCCGGAGTTGGTAAGCATATCCCAATGTCCATGCGGTGGTGGTGCGGACGGACAGATTTTCAGGGTGCAGGTATTCCAGCGCGCGGCGCGACTGGTCTATGATGGTTTCAATCTGGTTTTGAGGCACAGCCAACATCGCCCGGATAGCAGCAATTTGTCCGACAAGGTCCCAGGTTTTATCATCCTGCTGAACATCTTGCAGGGCAGTTTCGGCGGACTGCAAAATTTTTTCTATGCTATCAACTGGTTTTCCAATGATCGTCAACGCCGAGGCGTAAGCCACCCATAAGGATGGCATGGCATCCATTAACTCTTCTGAAAGGGACTCCAGCCAGTTCAGCACCGGGGTCATCGCACCGCGATATTGGAGAGGCATTCCATCCCCATCCATGAGGCGTTTGGCACGGTCAACATCATTGGCAGCAGCCGCATGTTGAAAGGCTTCGACAGCGAAGCCATTATCCTCATACCATTTGCTGGCGCGGATATGCAATTCGGCTACTTCTATTTCTTTCCCACCTGATGATATAGCAGAGTTTTGCTGCAGCCGTTGCCGCAGCAAATCGGCAAAAAGATGGTGATAACGATACCAGCGTCGCTCGTTATCAAGAGAAATGAGGAACAGATTAGCCCCTTCAACATATTCCAAAGTCTTTTGCCCGGGAGTAGTTGAATCGAGCAGAATGGCATCACATAGAGAGCCACACAAACGATTGAGGATAGAAGTGCATAATAAGAAGGTTTGAATGTTTTCGGGCTGTTGCAACAGGACTTCTTCAACCAAGTAGTCCAGCACGAAATGATGACTGCCAGTGAATGATTCGATAAAGCTGGCTGGGTCTTTTTGTCCTTGCATTGAAATCGCGGCTAATTGCAGCCCCGCAACCCAGCCTTCGGTGCGGGTTTCCAGTGCGGCAATGTTTGCTTCTGAAAGTTCCAGGCCCATCATATGCTTGAGAAAGTCAGCCGCTTCAGAGTGAGTGAATCTTAAATCAGAAACACGTATTTCATTCAATTGACCTCGAGCGCGCAACCGGGCAAGAGGTAGACTTGGATCTTCACGAGTGGTAATGATCAGATGAAACTGGGGGGGCGAACGCTCGAGTAAAAAGTCGAGGGCATGATCAATCGGTTGGGATTCGATCACATGATAATCATCAAGGACAAGACAAAGGTCTTCGGGAGTTGTGGCGATTTCATTGAGGAGAGAAATCAGGATCGATTCACCCGGTGGTGACTGAGAAGTTTGGAGCATTTCCTGAATCTCTTTTCCAACGTCAGTCTGAACTGTCTGCAATGCGGCAACTAGATAGCTTAGAAAGCGTCTGGGATCACTATCTTCTTTATCCAGGGAAAGCCATGCAACCGGGCATTTACCACAAACAACCCATTCACTGACCAGTGTGGTTTTCCCAAACCCGGCTGGAGCAGAGATAAGGGTCAATTTACGGTGCAGACCATCATTTAGTTGTTCGATCAAACGCGGTCGCGAAACGAGATCCAGTCTGGGTTTGGGGATGAATAGTTTGGTGGAAAGGAATTGGTCCACTAATTATTAGCCTGATACTACGACTGTCCTTACAAATTTTAAAAAAAACAATTTTGTTTTGGGAATTATAGCATGGCAAGAATTTCTTAAAGAACATCGGAAACCTAAAAATCGAGTGTCTGTTGTCCTGGCCTTATTCTGGATAATGCTGGAACACGCACTTGAAACGCCGTTGCTGTCAAAGATGCACCCAGGCCGTTTCATTCCACCTTATTGGACTTGACACAAGCAAAATCGATCGCCCTGGAATATTTAGATCATCCGGTTTTAGAGATAAGTAGCCTCTGCATACTTACGATTGAAATTGGGGATTTTTGCCAGTTCGATGTAAGCGTCTCGCCAAGCAATTTCGTCCGCTTTCTCCCGCTCAGCTTGCGAGATCAATGCCAGACGTGCACCCGTTCCAGCAGCATTGCCGACCTGTTTGAAACGTTCCAGCGGTAGGTTGGGCAGCATTCCAATGGTGATAGCACTTTCCACGTCAATGAAGGTACCAAAAGCCCCGGCGATGATCACCTGTTCCAGATCATTCTCAGTCAGGCCTTCTGCTTCCACCAGCGCTTGAATCCCAAGACGGATGGCAGCCTTGGCCAATTGCAGTTCGCGCACGTCCTTTTGCGAGAGCGTAATATCATCCAGATCCTGCCGTTCTGCCAGGACGAATTCGGTCCTGCCGTTCTGATTACGGACAAGCGGGTGCGCGATCATTTTTCCACTGCGTTCGACGATTTTATTCATCCGCAACTGGGCGACCACATCCAGCAGACCGGAGCCGCAGATGCCGACCGGCGGTTCACCCGCGATCGTTTGAATCTCCAGGCGTTCATCCTCTAACCGAACATGCTCGATGGCCCCGGGCGCAGCCCGCATCCCAAACTTGATGTGTGCCCCTTCAAAGGCCGGGCCAGACGCACAGGAAACACTGGTCATCCTGCCCCTATGGTTCAAGCAAATCTCAGTATTGGTGCCGATGTCGATGGCCAGGGTCGTACTGTCCACATCTGCCAGGCGGGTAGCCAACAGCATGGCAACGTGGTCTGCGCCCACGTAACCGGCGATGTTTGGCAGCAGATGGACATACGCACCAGGGGCGATTCTCAGCCCAATCTCCCGCGCTTTGACATCTACTGCTGTATCGACAGTGGGCACATAGGGCGATAAACCCAGTTGCTTGACCGGTAACCCCAGGAAAAGATGATGAATGGCCGTGTTCCCTACAACCACAGCTTCCACCACATCTTCGGGCTTTGCACCAACTTCAGCGGACAAATCGGTGGCAAGTTGACTGAGCGCCTCGGTCAACAGGGATTGCAGATGAGCTGCATCTTCCGGAGATTTGCTAGCTGCCACAATGCGCGAGACCACGTCTTCGCCGTAAGAAATTTGCGGGTTCATCAAACCCTTGGATGCCAACGTTTTACCGCTTTCCAGATCGATCAAATAGCCGGCTACTTTGGTGGTGCCGATGTCCACTGCCAGTCCCAGCCAGCGTGTGGAAGGCGCACCAACAGCAACGATTTCTTCCCCGCGTAGGGCCACATTAACCTGCCAATCGTTATCGCGGATAGTCCGTGATAAGCTCTGCTCGACGCGAAAATCTATTTTCCCGTTTTCAACTTCCTGTGTGGAAAGAGCAGCCCAAAGGTTTTGAGCATCTGCTTGCGGGGTAGCGAGCGTGGGCGGAGTCAGATGCGCTTCGAACCCGCGGACGGGAGGAGATGGTTCTACATCTACATCCAGTCCTTCGATCTGGGTACGCTGAGGCGCAGTCAACGATTCAGGCGGGACATTTAGTTTGACATCACCCAAAGGATAGGTCTGACAGGCCAGGCGGAAACCCTGCTCTAGTTGGCTGACGCCAAGTTCAGCTTCTTCTTCCAACGTCGGTTCAGAAACTTTTCCAGCAATAATCTGGACCTTGCAATGGTCGCAACTGCCAACACCGCCACAAATGCTGACCAGGTCAACGCTTAACTTGCGTGCGCATTCCAGCAAAGATTGATCGCCAGAGAACTCTCCACGGCGGCCAACGGGCTCGAAGTCGATGGTAAACATTGATGTTCCTTTCCTGGTTACAAGTAAAATTTCTTAGTAAAGCTGGGGACGAGAGGCTTTGATTCAGCCCATCGCACAACCAGAATCGATAAGCCGGTCAGAATGGCGATCCCCATGACCAATGGGAATATCGTGTTGTTGTAATTTTGGCCGATGATCGTTCCCAACGGCATTTGTATCAGAGTAGAGAGTGAACCTACCACCGCCGCCCCGATACCTGCTAGGTGCCCCAGCGGGTCCATTGCCAGGGCGTTCTGGTTGCCAAATAAAATGCCAATACAGAAGAAAGTGAGCATGAAGTAGGCCATCAAAAACCATAAAGGCGGCTGACCAGCAGTCAGCAGGGTAACGATTAGAGCAACCGTCGCCAGAACTAAAATAATGCGCAGTGACCACAGTACCAGGAAACGCATCCCAAATCGCATCACCAGGCGCGCATTTAGGAAAGAGGCCAGCCCAATCGAAAGGGAAATAATCCCAAATAAGATTGGGAAAAGCTCCCCAAGGGCATACTGTTCTTGAAAAATTTGTTGGGCAGAACTCAAATAGCCGAGAAAGGTGCCGCCCACCAGGCCAGTAGATACAGTGTAGCCCAACGCAGTACGATTTTTTACGATAACGAAAGTAGCGTCAAGAATATGCCGCAACGAAAACGGAGCACGATCTTCGGGGGCCAGCGTTTCTGGCATCCGGATTGCGAACCAGATCAATGTGGTCAGGGCAACCATGATAAAGCTGACAAAGATGCCTCGCCATCCAGAGAAGCCCATGATCGCCTGACCTAGGGAGGGCGCAAGCATAGGCACTAGAATGAAGACGGTCATAACAAACGACATGACGCGGGCCATCATCCGACCCGCGTAACGATCACGGACCAGGGCCATGGTAATTGCCCGCGGCGCTGATATCCCAACTCCCTGCAACAGCCTGCCTGCCAGCATCATCGGAAAACTGACCGCGAACACCGCCAGGAGAGACCCGATTATGTAAATACTGTACCCAGCATAAATTGCTGGTTTGCGCCCCGTTCTATCCGACAGCGGACCAAAAAATAACTGTCCAACAGCCAACCCAAGAAAGATCATGGAAATGATCAACTGCCGGTCGTTCGTATTTTGGATGCTCAATTCGACTCCGATTTGGGGCAGGGCCGGCATCATCGTGTCAATGGATAGAGCAGTGAGCGACATCATCAGGGATATGACAACGACGAATTCCACAAAGGAAGGTGCCGGGATACGTTTTTTTGACATCACTATTAAGTTTCTCGCAAAATATTTCTTCTTATGTTTTTTGATGTTGGTGTCAGGAATAAGTGGCGAAGTCCCAAGTATATCTTAGACTCACCGGAGCAACTACTTTGATTCTGCCCAACGAACGACAAAGACAGAGACTCCGGTCAGGACAGCCATTCCAATGACCAGCGGGAGTATGGTACCGTTATAGCTGCGGCCGATCAATGTACCGAGCAGCATGGAAATCAAAGTTGTGATCGAACCGATCACCGCAGCGCCAATCCCGGCCAGGTGACCTAAGGGCTGCATCACCATTGCATTCATGTTCCCAAAAAGGATGCCCGTGCAAAAGAAAGACAGCATGAGATACGCCATCAGACTCCACAAAGGAGGTTGGCCGGAGAGAAATATAGATATTCCCAAGAAGACGACCGCCAACCCGACAACAACTCCCAGAGCCCAATGAACCAGTTTGGTCATCCCGAAACGTATCACCAGATGCGCATTCGCGAAGGAGGCTATTCCCAATGAAAGAGAAATCATAGCAAAATACAGGGGAAATTTTTCCCCTAAAGCGTATTGCTCCTGGAAGATTTGCTGGGATGAGTTCAAGTAACCAAGAAAAACACCGTTGATCAGGCCCGCCGCCAGCATGTACCCGAGTGCAAGACGAATGTTCAAGACCTCTCGAATTGCACTCGTAATTCGTTTCACTGAAAACGGAGCCCGATGTTCTGGAGAGAGAGTCTCAGGAATGCGAAGACCAAACCATGTAATCGTGATCAACGCAAAAACCAAAAAACTGCCAAAAATACTACGCCAGCTTCCAATTGAAAGAATGCCCTGTCCGACCGTGGGGGCAATCATTGGCACAAGGATGAAGACCATCATAGCAAATGACATTACCCGCGCCATTCTCCGCCCTTCATACTGATCCCGTACCAAAGCCATTGTGACCGCTTGTGGAGCTGATAAACCAAGCCCCTGCAGAACCCGCCCTACTAACATCAAAGGGAAATTCACCGAAAAAACGGACACCAGGGAGCCTGTAATGAAGAAGGCATATCCCGTGAAAATCGCTGGTTTGCGCCCTGTTTTGTCGGAAAGGGGACCAAAAAATAACTGACCAAGTGCTGAACCTAAAAAGATGATCGAAATAATAAGCTGGCGGTCGTTCGGGTTTGCTATGCCCAAATCATTGCCTATTTGAGGTAATGCTGGCAGCATCGCATCGATGGACAAAGCAGTCAAAGACATCATCATAGATATGATGATGACAAATTCAAAAAAAGCAGGGGACGCTTTAGGTTTCGTTGAAGTCAAGCTTATTTCTCTTTGTACTTGCGTCATGCTATCGATCCTAATTGTGATGAAAACTGATAGGAATTTTTTTTGAAAAGGCCGCTGGAGTTCAAGGGATTCTTGAACTCCAGCGTTTTTTTTGCCTTACCAATCCATATAGAATGTTCAGTCAGCAGCTTCAGGAGCTACTTCACCAGCAGCCTGGTAATCAGGAGCTTCTACATCCATCGAAACTTCAGGGATGGTGAGAACCATGATAAACGAAACAGTCATAGTAATTGCAGCAACCAGGTAGATCAATTTCAATCCGGACTCCAGATCAGGAGCACTGTTCTGAGCCAGCCCCAGGATAGCGGGTGAAATTGCCATGCCCATCATGACCACAAAGAAGATCGCACCGACAGCCACACCCAGCAAACGCCTGGGGACTGCAAACTGGGCCACCAGGGTGTTGATGGTCGGCATAACTCCGTTACCAAAGCCAATCAGAGCAGTTGCAACCACAAACAGCCAGATCGGTGTCTTGGCAGTGAAACGCCACATGACGAAAAGGACAACAGTTTGAATGGCATAACCGGCGATATACATCCATTTGTATTTCTTGGTCTTCGCCAACAAGAAGCCTGCCGGGATGCCCATGAAAGCAAACAGCATGCTGAAGGGGGTCAGCATCGAACCGCTGACTGCAGGGCTGACGCCCATCACTTCCTGAGCAAAGACTGGACCATAGATCATCACACCCAGCAAACCGAAGAAAGCCATAAAACCGGAACCAGCAGCGGTGATGAAAGTACGGTTGAACAGCACCTGTGGGTCAAGGATAGGCGCCTCTGCTTTGTTTTCAACATTGATGAAGACAGCCCAGGCGATAACGGAAACGACGAGCAGAACAATGCCCGTGACAAGTCTGGTTGGATCGCCCAGCCAGGAAACACCTATGATCAAGGTTGCAGAGGCAATAACCATGATTACGATCCCCAGGAAGTCCACTTTTTGCTCGACTTTTTCCTTACGCCCGGGGATACCTGCGGCCACCATGGCACCGGAAATCAACACCAAGGGAACCATGACCCAGAACAAGCCACGCCAGCCCATGCTGCTCTCGGTGATCAGACCGCCCAACGTAGGAGCAATCGTCGCAGCGATACCGGCGGGCAGGTTGAGCATACCACTCCAGCGTGCGCGTGCCGCCGGTTCGAAAAGATCGCCAATGACTGAGAAACACAACGGGGCGAGAGCGCCTTGTCCAAGCATGAGAACCACGCGTGCCCCAATAGCAAACGCCATCGTGCTAGCAATCGCAGAAAGGATGGAACCCGCCAGGAAGAGGGTCAGCGATGTGAGCAAGATCGAGCGTCTGCCATACATATCAGATAGCTTGCCGAACATCAGTGTAGAGACCGCTGAACCGAGCGCAGGGAGGGCAATGATCCAGGAAAACAGCGTCATCCCATTAAGATCGGCAACCTGATTCGGTTGAACAATGTTGACCGAGTTCATAAAGAACATCGCAACGAAGTAGGTGATGAATGTAGCCCACAGGCCAATCGCAACCTTCTTCGCAATTGGATCTTGTTGAGCAGGTATAGCTTGTGCTTTTGCCATGACAAATCTCCTCATTTGGGAAGAAACCCTGTGCCCAGACAGACACAGGGTTTGAATAGTAAATTATTTTTTAACTGCATCCTGAAAAGCACGAAGTTTTTCAGCAGTGGTATTTTCGAATCCACATCCGAAAGCCATGATATAACCGGGAGCATCCTCATACAACTCAACCAGGTCATTGCAGTAAGCACGCACTTCATCAGCTGTGCCAGTTGCCATCATGGATGCTGGCACATTTCCGGCGATGGTGAATTTGTCGCTCAAGACTTCCTTGACGCGTTTCATATCCGATTGATCGAAGTGACAGACCAGAGATTTATCCGGCATTTCGGCCAGGTTCTCCAGACGATTGTTGTACGAACCTTCAATGAACAGTTGGCTGATGATGCCCTCTTCGTACAGCGCCAGCATGACCTGTTTCCAGGTCGGCCAGTAGAACTTCTCGAACTGTTCCTGCGACATGAAGGAATCAGCACCTTTGTGCAGCACGTACATAGCCGCGGGAGCTCCGTTCCGGTCACTGGCGCCAACAATCGCTTTGATCAATACGGGTACGTAAGCCTCGCAGGCTGCTAACAGATCATCCGGGTGACGGTACATATCCATCAGGATGCCTTTGGTGCCGCGCAGAGTGTCGCCAAGATAATCGAAGGGCGTCTTGACAATGTTCAGACCCATCCCGGGGAAGCCCTCGCCAGCGATCATGGCGCCTGTCTGTCCGACAGCGCCCAATATCTTCATCATTTCCTCACCGGCATCCAACATCTTTTGGATCATTTCCCGGAAGGGTGGCAAACCAAATGGCACCAACAGATCGATAGTATCGACACTTTCCGAAATGCGCGGGAAGTCTGGCAGCATCGCCATGGGGCCTAAAGCGCCATAAGCGCGTGGTAAATATTTTTTGAGCCAAAAATCGGTTGGGTCGGTGATGAAATCCTTATATTCATCTGCCGACATGCGCTCGCCCTCCACTGCCTGGATGACCATATTTTCAGGCAGTTTCTGACCACCCCAGAGATACAGTGTGAAATCCAACATGTCCCAGGGTTTGCCGGGATACGGCAACAAGCCCACGGACGTATCTGGCTGAAATTCCCGATGGAACTCTAAAAGAGGTTCTCGCATCTTTTCATGGTTGTAGACCATGTCTCTGCCGGTGACCCCTTTACGGCGCAGAGCAAATTCAGCAGCGCCCATGCTGACATCCGCAATGATGCGATCGGGATGTTCCATATCATAGGCTTTGCGCAGACGTGTGATGCGTTCCTTGTAGTTCGCTTCCGCTTCCGGGCTGACAAACTCTACCGGTTGGTTCTGCCAATGATCAAGACGCGCTTTGCGACGTTCAAGGGGGGACAATTCTTTCCAATTATCAGGTCTCATAAACATGATCTACTCCTTTGCCCATTCTTTAGCGAGAGCGACAGCAGCCATCGCATCTTTCCCGTAGGCGTCTGCTCCCGTGTACTGTCGGATGTTCTCATCGATCTGCCCGCCACCGATCATGACCTGCACGTCCAGCTCCGCATCCTTCAAGGCTGTTATGGTGTCCTTCATCGGGTCAAATGCCAGCGTCAGAAATCCGCTCAACCCCACGATCTTCGCACCAGTCTCCTTCACTGTTTCAACGAACTTCGCGGGCGGTACATCCACGCCCAGATCAGTGACTTCGAAACCGTTCAGGTCCAGCATGAAGCACACGATGTCTTTGGCAATGTCGTGGATATCGCCCTGTACAGTGCCAACCACGATCTTGCCCAGTTTCTCTCCACTGGATTCTTCAGCCATACGCGGCTTGAGGATATCGGTGATGGCGGTCATCATCTCACCGGCCAGCATCAACTCAGGGATAAAGGCTTCGCCGTCCTCGAAGCGCTTTCCGATCACATCCATGGCATCTTTGCAGGCACCCAGGATGTCGGCTGGGGATGCGCCGCCATCCAGCAATTCGTTAGTAATTGAAACTGCATCTTCTTCGCGCATCTCAGTGATAGCGTCTATCAGTTTTTGTGTCATAACATTTCTCCTTTTTATTGATCGAAAAGTCCCTTGCGGGAAGCTTTCAAATAATTCAGGCAATGCTTATCCTTGCCGAGTAAAAGCTCAGTAGTGACAATAGCAGCCTGTAATTCCTTGTCCAACGGGTCTAGGATAGCGCAGTCCAAGCCAGCGCCCATCGCCAGGGTCAACAGCCCTCGGTTGACCTGCTTGCGAGCGGGTAATCCGAATGAGATATTGCTCAATCCCATCGTGAAATGCACTTCAGGATATTTCTCATGTACCGCGCGGATAGTATCGCAGGCGATCATGGCGCTTTGGTTCATCGTGGCAATCGTCATCGCCAGCGGGTCTACATAAATCTTGTCGTCTGGAACACCGGCGGCACGGGTATGTTCCAGTACTTTATCGATGACTTCCATACGCTTTTCGAACGTCTCCGGGATTTTCTTTTCATCCATTGCCAGGGCAATCACTTCGCAGCCATGCTCTGCTACGATAGGCAGGATTTTCTCCAGTCGTTCCGGTTCGCCGCTGATCGAGTTGATCAGCGGAGTTTTGTCTACCGCCTGGATAGCGATCTCCAAGGCCTTTGGATTAGCGCTATCCAGGGATAAAGGTGTGTCCACCACCGACTGGATATTTTCGATCAGCCAGATCAGGTCATCCGGCTCTTGATCCGGATGCGTACCCGCATTCACATCCAGCCAGGTCGACCCGGCTTCGGCTTGCTTCTGTGCCAGATCCTTGATGAACTCCGCATCGCGATCGGCAATTGCCTTCGCAACACGTTTTCGAGTTCCATTGATTTTTTCTCCGATTATTTTCATTTTCACTCCTGAATAGTAAAACCCTAAAGACTCTGTTAGCCTTTAGGGTTTAATTTACTGTTGGCAAAATCTTTATATTCAACAATCTGACCGGGAGAAACAACCACAAATTCATCATCCCAGGGACCGAAAACCATTTTTTTAACGAGGGCAGGTGATCCGTCGATCTCTTCGAAGCGCAACTGGAACCTCTCGGCTGTTTTACGGGCATACTCCTGGTAGCGTTCGATTTCATACACGCCTGTATTGATAAACGCCAAACGCTTATAATTTTTCAGCATCAGGCGAGTCATGCGCTCAGCTTTTTCCGCACCGAATTTTTCAATCAGTAATTTATGTTCTTCGAAGGGTGTGTCCCCTACCTCGATCCATCCCTTCGTGAGGTAATATGTGCCAGGTTCCTTTTTGGACTGTTCCTTATAAGCATCACACGATCCCAGGAAAATGGCAATGCAATCGTCCGTGCGAGGAATGACTAATGTCGCTGTAGTTGCCTTGAGCCCCACCACCGCCATCGAACATAGTCCGTAGCCAAGCAACAGAACGTCGGCCTTTGGGCTGGCCTCATCAATTTTTTCTTGTAATACTTTTTTCAATTCTGCAGGGTTGATATGTAAACCAAAATCAAGAACTTCGTGCGGCACATCCCCGGGGAGAAAGGGCAGCATTTCCTCGATCACCGTTTCGCAGGCGACAACACGGCGTTTGGCAGCGTATAGATGGGAATAACGGTCTGTTTCTAGAAAAGTATTCACTGGACTTTGGCGAAAAGCAGGTAGTAGAATTTTGGAAATTGTGATACACTCAAACAACTAGTAAAGTTATACACTTATATAGGGAAGTAATTCAAGTGACAAATGTCACCTTTCAGGTATAAATGTCTCAAAGACCGAACGGCCAAGTCCTCGAACAAACGGCCTCTATAGACCGTAACTCGTACGAACCGGCCTATGCTCAATTAGTCAATATCTTGCGGCAGAGCATGGCTTCTGGTATCCTGCGTCCTGGCGATCAGCTACCTTCCGAGGCGCAGCTATGCGAGCGGTACGGTGTAAGCCCGATGACGGTTCGGCGTGCAATCAACGCACTGGGGGATCAGGGTGTTGTTATCGCCGAGCAAGGGCGTGGCACCTTCGTCAAGGCGATTGCAATGGGGGAAGCTACATTTGGATTGAAAAAACTACAGGATTTGCTGAACGATACCGAGCACACCACCGTCAATGTGATGGAGGCGCGCATCGTGAGAGCTGACGAACGTGTGGCGCGCAAATTAGAAATCCCAGTTGGACAGCGTACGGTCTACATCCGGCGCATCTTACGGACCGATAACCGGCCCGCGTTATATCATCGGGAATATCTGGTCTACGACCCCACCCGCCCCATCGTTGAAGCTGAACTGGAAGTGACAGCCTTACAGCGTCTCTTCAGTGGAGCCGGGGAAACCATCCTCAAGCGCGGAGAAATCAACCTGGAGGCCACCCTGCTTGATGAAGAGGAGGCCTACTTGTTACAGGTTGAATTGCCCAGAGCAGCTTTTTGCTTCGAACATCTCTTTTTTGACTTCGACGATCACCCCATCAGTTGGGGTTGGTTCGTTGGTCGCAATGACCTGCTGCGCTTCACCACCCAAGTCGGACTTCTGGAAGGTTGAGAGTATCTCCTATGAGCGAACCAAATTCGAACAGTAAACTTGCCCAATTAGTCGCTGAGCTGGAAGAAGATACCGTCCTTGAACTGGTTAAACAACGTCTTGAGGCCGGAGACGATCCCTTGCAGATTATCAATGAATGCAACCTGGGGATGCGTGAAGTTGGAAAACGCTACGAACAGGGTGAATATTTTGTGGCCGGGCTGATCATGTCGGGAGAGATTTTCCGCGAAGTAGTTGAACTTGTCCAACCCTTAATTGAACAACAGTCCGAAGGAAATGCTTCTGGACGTGTTTTGGTCGGAACTGTTTCCGGTGATATCCATGACATTGGCAAAAACATGTTCGGCATGCTGCTCACTTGTCATGGATTTAGGGTTATTGATTTAGGAGTGGATGTTCCACCGGATGTGTTTGCTGCAAAAGTGGTGGAAACAAAACCGGATATTGTCGGATTATCAGGTCTCATCACCGCATCTTTTGAAATGATGAAAGAGACCGTTACAACGCTTCGTAAGGAAGCCAAAAAACACAACCTTTCATTTCCCATTATCGTTGGCGGTGGCATGATCGATGACCAGGTCCGTCAATATGTAGGGGCAGATTACTGGATGCCAGATGCGATGGCGGGGGTCAGGTTATGCGAAGAATTGCTAGGCAACAAATAATTTGTTTCCCCTGCTGTCAATGTTGCGATAAGCATCCTAACGTGGAGTAGCTCTTTGATAAATTTCACGAATCCACTCCACTAAATGTTGATTTTAGCGCCGGGTACAAACCGCGATACAGAGGATAGAGTTGTTCATAAACTGTCTGATTCTCACCCGGACTCGTTACTCCTGTAATCTGGATCGTCGCATCACAGGCGGACTCCACGCTGCCGAAGACGCCCGAACCTGTTGCCGCCAAAAGAGACGCGCCGTAGGCCGCGCCTTCCTCGGCATTAACTGTGACGATCTCCACCCCAAATACATCTGCCAAAATCTGACGCCATAGCGGGCTTCGTGCTCCGCCCCCGGTCACGCGCACCTGGGAGATATTTTCCAGCCCAGCGCTTTCCATTAACTCAAAACTGTCTCGCAAGCCGAAAGCGACTCCCTCCAACACAGCCCGAGTCAGGTGCGGGAAATTATGCCGAACCGTCAGCCCGACAAAGGCACCGCGCGCCAGTGGGTCGGGATGCGGGGTGCGCTCGCCGGTCAGATAGGGCAAGAAGAACAGACCATCGCAGCCAGCCGGAACATCTGTAGCAGGTTCGAGCAAGGTATCATAATCGGTGTCGGGCGCAAAGGTATCACGATGCCAGCGCAGGCTGCCTGCTGCCGAGAGCATAACACCCATCAAATGCCACTTTCTCGGCACGGAATGACAGAATGCATGCAAGCGACCTTCGGGCTCGATGAATGGCTCGTTAGTGGTAGCAAATACCACGCCCGAAGTACCCAGGCTAAGCGAGATCACGCCTGCTTTGACTGCCCCCGTTCCAACGGCTGCTGCAGCCTGATCCCCACCCCCGCCGAATACCTCAACATCGACCGACAGACCCAATTCTTCAGCAACTTCTGGCAAGAGCGTACCGGTGATTTCCGTTCCTTCATATGTTTTTGGCAGGTAATCTATAGGGATATCAAGTGCATCCAGCACTTCGGGGGACCAATCCCGTTTTGCCAGGTCGAACAGGATCGTACCTGCGCCGCCTGCGCGGTCACTGGCGAATTCACCGGTCAGCTTGTAGCGTACGTAGTCCTTGGGCAATAGGATGTGGCGCGCCCGTTCCCAGATTTCGGGTTCATGTTCCTGCACCCACAGGATCTTCGGAGCGGTAAAGCCCGTCAGCGCGTTATTGCCGGTGATCTGGATCAGTTTCTCTCGTCCGATTTTGTCTCGGATGGCATCACATTGCGGGCCAGTGCGCTGGTCGTTCCACAAGATCGCCGGGCGTAGCACCTCACCGTTCTCATCCAGCAGCACCAATCCATGCATCTGCCCCGTCAGGCCAATGCCTTTAACAGCCGCGGCATCCACACCGGTTTTTGCCAATACCTGGCGGATACTCTCAACAGTGGCACGCCACCACAAAGCGGGATCTTGTTCGCTCCATAGTGGCTGCGGGGTTTCGTAGGGATACTCGTTCGAGGATACCCCTAACACAACGCCACTTGCATCCATTAATAGGGCTTTGGTAGCAGTAGTCGATGTGTCGACGCCGATAAAACAAGTCATTTTTCACTCCCAAAACAACATAAAAGGGAGAGACGCCACGGAACGTCTCTCCCTTTGCTGCGGTTAGCGTGTACCGAGCAGCAAATCGATGGTCAATTGGTCGAGACGTTCATACTGGCGACCTGCCGCGCTGATGGCAGCCCGGTCAAAGGATTGGGCTTTGAGCGCTTTGGCTTTTTCAGGTGTAAAAGCGCCGAGAAACTGGCTCATGGAACCGTCATCGGCATTGATCTCTGCCAGCAGTGCCTGGATTTCTTTATCAGCATTGAACTGGGCAGCCTTTTCTTTCAATATAAGGTAAGTACGCATACAACCTCGGGCAAAGTCTTTGACCCCTTCATAGTCTTCGGTGCGATAGGCATGCGCATCAAAATGACGTGAGCCAGCATAGCCGACGTCTTCGAGGAATTTGACTAAATAGAAGGCGGCCTTGATGTCACGCGAGCCAAATCGCAGATCCTGGTCGTAGCGGCCGGGATACTGGTCGTTCAGGTCAATGTGGAAGAGCTTACCCGCTTCCCAAGCCTGGGCCACGCCATGCATGAAGTTGATGCCCGCCATGTGTTCGTGTGCCACTTCAGGATTGACGCCTACCATCTCGGGGTGGTCAAGTGTCTCGATAAAGGCCAGCATATGACCGGTGGTGGGGTTGTAAATGTCACCGCGCGGTTCGTTGGGCTTGGCCTCGAGGGCAAGCTTCAGGTCGTAGCCCTGATCGAGGGCATATTCGCACAGGAAATTCATGGCTTCACGATTGCGCTTGATCGCATCAACAGCGCTTTTGGATGAGTCTGTTTCGGTGCCTTCACGTCCGCCCCAGAACACGTAGACCTTCGCGCCAAATTCCACACCCAGATCGATGGCATTCATCGTCTTCTGAATGGCATAAGCACGCACCTGGGGATCATTGCTGGTAAAGGCGCCATCCTTGAAAACTGGATCGCCGAATAAATTGGTGGTAGCCATTGGGACAACCAGGCCGATATCATCCAAGGCCTTACGGAATTCTTTCTTGATGGCTTCGGCTTCGGCGGGTGTGGCGTCGATGGGAATCAGATCATTGTCGTGGAAGTTGACGCCATACGCGCCAACTTCGCCGAGCAGATAGACCAGCTCGGCAGGTGTCTTTGGTTCGCGCGTCGGCCCACCAAAGGGATCGCGACCGATATTTCCAACTGTCCATAATCCAAAAGTAAATTTGTGTTCGGGTTTAGGGGTATAGTCTGACATGAGTTCTCCTTGTAAAAATTGCTCTCCTGCGGCCCTCACCCCCTGTGGGAGGGATGAGGGCCTAAAGGGAGGATGAAGAAGCTAGATGCTCATAGCTTCTTCCCAATATGGCTCTTATTTCACTGTAAAGTTCGCGGTCACCGGTTTTGGTGCGCCCAACTCCTGCCCGCGCTGGCCGGGCGAGCAGCTGCCCACTTCCAGGCGGAATTCGCCGGGTTCGAGGGTTAATTTGCCATCATCGTTGAAGAAGGACATCATTTCAGGTGTGATGATGAAATTTAGAGTGCGACTTTCACCCGGTTCGAGACTGATACGCTCAAAGCCGATCAGTTTGTGGAAAGGGACCAGCGTCGAGGCTTTGAGGTCGCTCAGGTAGAACTGGGCAACTTCGAGGGCGGTCTGATTGCCGGTGTTGCACACCGTGAAACCGATGGTCAGGTTGTCCCCGGTTGTAATTTCGTTCCGGTCCAGTTTCAAATCCGCATACTCGAAGATGCTGTAGCTCAGCCCAAAACCGAAGGGGTAGAGCGGCTCCTCGGTCATATAGCGGTAGGTGCGCCCTTCCATGCTGTAATCATCGAAGGGCGGGAGCTGGTCAATTGATTTGGGGAAAGTGATCGGAAGTTTGCCCGCGGGGGAGACATCGCCGAAGAGCACATCAGCCACGGCGCGGCCACCCTCCATACCGGGATACCAGACGAAGAGGATGGCTTCGACCAGGTCTTCGATCTTGCCTAGCGCGATGGGGCTGCCACCAGTAACGACCAGCACGATTTTCACGCCATGGCTGGCCAGTTCTTTAATGTAATCCACCTGACTTTGGGGCAGGGAAATATCATCACGATCACCGTTGAGGGGCGAAAGCAGGGATTCGCCTTCTTCACCTTCCAGGAAGGAGGAGTTACCCACGCAGGCGATCGTAATCTCGGACTGCTTCGCCATGTTCGGGGCCCAGGTGCTTTTGATCTCCCGCGGGTGCTTCATGGTAGCCCCGGCGGTATACTCCATGCCCATGCCTTCGGGAACGCGCCCGGCCAAGCCTTCGAGCAAAGTGATCATACGTTCATTGAAACCATAATAATTGCCCAGTAATACTTCCATGCTGGCAGCTGTGGGACCAGTGACGAAAATTTTACGCGTGGAGGGTTTGATAGGCAGGATGTTGTCTTTGTTCTTGAGCAGCACCACAGACTCGGTTGCGGCACGATAGGCCAGATTGCGGTGTTCCCGGCAGGCGACCACTTCTGTGGAAATAGACGCGTAGGGTACATCTTCAAGCGGATCAAACATACCCAGTTTGAAGCGTGTGCCAAGTGTGCGCTCAAGGGAACGATCAACATCTGCTTCACTGATCAATCCGCGCTGTATAGCTTCTGGGATTTCAGGAAATACATCACAGCCCTGTTCACAGCCCAGGTCACAGCCGTATTTCAAAGCCAATGCTGCTGATTCGGCCGCGTCCTGGGTGATATTGTGAAACATATGGAAGTCCGCCAATGCTCCGCAGTCCGAAACCACGTGTCCTTCAAAACCCCATTCGCCGCGCAGGATTTCATCCAGCAGAAGTTCACTGGCGCAAGCTGGTTCTCCAAAAACGCGGTTGTAAGCACCCATGACAGATTCGACTTTAGCATCCTCCACCAGTTTTTTAAAGGCAGGCAAGTATGTATCGTACAGTTCGCGCTTGGTGACAACAGCATTGAAAATATGACGATCCTTCTCCGGGCCTGAATGCACGGCATAATGCTTACCGCAGGCCGCGGTCTTCAAATAGTTAGGATTGTCACCCTGCATGCCTTTGATATATTCGGCGGCCATCTCACTCGTGAAGAACGGGTCTTCGCCCCAGGTTTCCTGACCGCGCCCCCAACGTGGATCGCGGAAGATGTTGACATTGGGTGACCAAAAAGTCAGTCCCTGGTATTGATCGGTATAGCCATTGCGGCGCAAAGCCTCGTGATATTTTGCGCGCGCCTCGTCGCTGATCGCGGTCGCCACTTCATAGACCAACTCCTTATCCCATGTGGCAGCCAATCCAATGACTTGCGGAAAGACAGTCGCGCGTCCGTTGCGGGCTACGCCGTGTAAGGCTTCACTCCAGTAATTGTAAGCGGGGATATCCAAGCGTGGCACGCCTTGTGACGGGTGAACCATCAGGCTCACTTTTTCGTCTAGGGTCAGGCGTCCAACCAGGTCTTTGACCCGTTCCTTTAATGTGCGGGATGTGTCCAGATACAGAGCTTTTTCTGCTGTGGTTTCATTCATGAAAAAACCACTCCATTATCATTAATTACCTGTTGATACCACTTTGCGCTGGACTTGGGAATGCGCCGTTGGGTTTCATAATCGATCCATACCAAACCAAAGCGCTGAGAGAACCCATATGCCCATTCAAAATTGTCCATCAAAGACCAGGTAAAATATCCAGCCAATGGAACGCCAACATCGATAGCCTTTTTTGCCGCAGCCAGGTGATCACGCAGGTAATTGATACGACGCTGGTCATTGATTTGCCCATTTTCATCGGGGCTATCCGAGAAACTGCAGCCATTTTCCGTAATGTATATTTTATTGACTTTATATTCGTAATATAACCAACTCAAAATCTCGAATAATCCATCCGGGTAAATCTCCCAACCCATCTCAGTCCAATGTACATTATCTTTAGTCGCTTGAATTACACTGAGTGGTAAATTTTCTGAATCGGGAATTTCATCACTTCGGCTGAGTGCGCGGAAATAGTAGTTGAGACCCAGATAATCCGTTTGAGTCGAAATGGCTTCCAAATCTCCATCTTTTACATACGTCAACCCATCAGCAGGCAATGCTTGGTCCGCAATATAATCTGCAACCAGGTCAGCCGGGTAATGACGCCCATACAAGGGATCGAGGAACCAACGAGTCCATCTGCCTTCTCCGCGACGGTCTGCATCATAATCAGCCTTACTGGGTGAAGCGGGTAAAACCCGATTAATATTAATAACGATTCCAACCTGAGCGTCAGGACTGTTTTGGCGGATAACCGGAACAGCCCAGCCATGCGATAACAATAGATGATGGCTGACAGGCAACGCAACCTTCATATCCTGAATTCCTGGCGCGTGGCTGCCTGCCAAATGTCCGTTGTAGGTCACCACGGAAGGCTCATTGTGCGTGATCCAGTTTTTCACTCTGTCTCCAAGCTGCAGACTAACTATATCTGCGTACTCGACAAAAGCTTCTGCGGTTGAACGGGATGGCCAGCCTCCCTCATCTTGCAAGGCTTGCGGTAAATCCCAATGGTATAGAGTGATAAAGGGGGAAATATTTGCTTCGAGTAAGGCATCCACCAGGCGACTGTAAAAATCTAGCCCAGCCTGATTGACTGCTCCACGTCCGAAGGGCAAAACCCGGGACCAGGAAATTGAGAAGCGATAGGCGTTTAGCCCCAGGTCTTTCATAATTTCAACGTCTTCAAGCCAGTGGTGATAATGATCGCAGCCGACATCACCGGTATCGCCGTTCTTTATTTTTCCAGGTGTATGAGAAAACCGATCCCAGATCGATTCACCTTTGCCATCTTCGTTCCATGCGCCTTCAATTTGATAGGAGGCTGTGGCGGCTCCCCACAAGAAATCTTCCGGGAAGGTATTATTATTTTTTGTCATTTTGTTCCTTTAGAAGAGATTAAAACCATGGATTAAATTCCAGGATTAATGTTTAGATTTTCACACCAACTTCCAGCCGCTCGACTTGCCCGTTGCGGTCAAAGATGTACTGGCAGGATTCAGGATCAAGCCTGTTGCCGTTGATTTCTCGCGGATTTCCATCTGCATAATAGACTCTGATACCATTTCTCACGCCCTTGCTGTACACCACTGGTACCTGGCAGAAGGTAAACGCCAGCGAGCCAGGGGCCAGTTCAAGTTCACGCCTTGAGCCAGATATGTCAACATAACGGAATACGCTGGGAGATGTGGTCATTTCGTTTACACATAACGGATTGGGATGGAAGGTGATATTTCCAGCATCCACGAATAAGCCTAACTCTCCAAAGCGAGTCAGGATTTCTTCTTTGACCT
Source organism: Anaerolineales bacterium (assembly GCA_050115035.1). Lineage (GTDB taxonomy): Bacteria > Chloroflexota > Anaerolineae > Anaerolineales > Villigracilaceae > JAABUE01. Next base: position 42,670 of record JASFRG010000011.1, read on the forward strand.
GACCGGTCATACCGGGTTGTTTGGCACCCGCATCTGCCGGGGTGTGGGAATAAGGATCGGTTGGGAAAGCGCCATAAACGTCAGGGGTTGTCTTATAGCCCAAACCGTTCCTTACATCGAAATACACATCTGCAAGCGCCGGGGCTGATTCAACATCCGATTTCAGAGTATTGAAATACACTTCCTGCACAGCCAACAACAATTTGGAAACCATGTGCCAGTAAATGCTGCCCATGCCTTCATAAGCATAAAACGTGCTGGAGCGTCCCGTAAAGGCGGCATGGTTGAACACCTGCTCGAATAACGCCAATACTGCATCACCGTCTTTAGCAACTAATGCGGCATATTGCTTTTGTTGAGAAAGACTATCAAGCGCCTTGCTCACATCCTTAGCATTACGGAAGGCGCCGTTGAAATGATACTCGCCGTTGACATCCCGGCTGATGAGCGACGTATCTTGATATTCAATCAGTTTCGTCACCAATGACAGGTTTTGCACCTGTTCGGCGCGAATACGATTCTTTTCCAGGAAACCAGCCGGGTGACTCTGTGGATAGAGCAAATAGCTGTTCTGGTCGGCACGGTACAGGCGACTCTGGCGCATGCTGCGGAGCAGTTCAAGCGATTCCTGCGGCGAAAGCAATCCAGATGAAAGGATGGATACCTGTCCTTCCAGCATTTCGTCGAGATAATCAATGGTTGTCTTGCTAGTATCCAAATGTAAAATGTTGTAAGCGTGGAATAGCCGGTCGGGACGCTTGTTAGCTTTGAGCGACTGTTCCACATATTCTTGCGCCATGTCAAGGAATGCCAGTAAATCAGTCCTTGTCAGTTTGCATCGCTCGCCAGAAAAGCCCTTCTCATAGTAATTCCAACGATAATCGCTACCCGCTTTTCCAAGTTCATCCATCACAGCACTGCGTTGTTCGTTAGTGAAACCGACCGGCAAAGATGATGAATGCTTCTGCAATACGGAGTGTATCGCGGCAAACCATTCACCAACTTCGCTTGTAACCGCGAAGGCTGCTTTACTCGATTTTTCCAAAAGGTCATGCACGAAAACAATATAGCGGCGCAGATAACCAAGTGTGACTACTGAAAGCCCCTTACCCACCAGGGCATTATTGGCATCATTCCATTCGGGACGCTGGGTATTCATCCAGATGCCGCCCTCGGGGACAAGATTCGTTAATTTTGCGAGCAGCAAAACCAGTAGTTTCTCCGCCAGAGTAACGTGAAATACCTGGGCACCAGAATTCAGCACCAGCTTGCCATCACTCCCCATGGTTTGGGTGATTCCTTTAATCTGATTTTCGGCATCCCAGTTGAAAGAAATCGTCTCGGCAGGATCTTCCAATACCGACTCATATGGTTTTATGCGGTACGGCACATTGGCATAACTGAAAATCGGTCTTGCTAACAGATCTTGCAATTGCCTGGGATGAAAACGATGTGAGATTTCCAATAGCTTTTGCAAATAGATAATCTGGTGGTCGCTCCAGTAACCGATATTCTCCCAGGGGTTTTCGGGCTCCGGGATTGCCCAATCGATGCCGTTGCGAGTCAAACGATATGGGTTATAGCCATCCGGGGTCGTCGCGTTGACGAACTTGCAAATCATCCCTTCCACAAAATGAGGGTATGACCAGGCCAGTGCCTCCCAGTTCTGGAATATATCACGCCAGTTCCCCTGATAATCAAGCTTCTGGGAGCCATCACGATTTTTTACATTTATGGAGAACTTGTTCCATGGCCGGCTTGGATCTCCGTGTCGGCGGCTGAAGGTCAGCGGAAGGTATTCGTAACACAGCCGCTCCAGATCGGGGTTATTAGTAGAAGCGGCCTTTTCGATCAGTTCCCGATAGTCGATTTTTTCTGGCAAACTTAAAAAAAACGCTTTGTGATCGGATCCAACCGGATTGTTGCGTTTCTTCACGAAATTAAACAGGTCATCCCGGCTGATGTTGTAATGATCGGCAAAGATACCGCCGCGCATTACATTGAACAGCACATTAGAAAAGTGATGCGCCGTGCTCTGGCGATCGCCGGATTCCTGCAACCCGTCTGCGCTGGCGATAATAGCCACCAGATCAGATGTGCCTTTCTCAAAATCTTGAAGCAAGTCAGCCTCTACCACATCCGGCGTTTCCGCTAACGCGCAGATGAGTGCTGCTACCCGAGTAGCATCCTGATCTACCTCAGCAATGATGCTCCATTCTTTAACGGTGGCAGGCTCGAGAGCGAAAGAAGCGTTCACCAGGTAGGCGCCGCGTTGTCCACAAATGTCCGTTTCCAGGACAACTTTGCCCCTCCAGCGGAATCCATCCACCTGTTTTGTTGACAACAAATACCTGGCTGATTCAAGACCCAACTGCCAGGCCACAGTTGTTTTAAGAGCTTCGCTTGGTTCTGCTAGATCGGTCGGGGTAGAACTGAAACCAAACATCCCCAGACCAGTTTGGAGTTCGAGCTCGCTGCGCTTATATGCGTCCAGCAGGTTGCTGTAGGTGCTTTGCATTACAGAGCTAGTGCCATAAGGCAGGATGTTCTGTAACCCATCCAGTAAGTCAACTTGGCAGGTTTCGGTCGAATCATTGGTCAGCCAACAGGTGCGAACGAAACCATATTTTTCACTGAAGCGCCAGGCATAGGTAAAAGTCAGTCCCAGATCGAAGTTGGTTTCCTCGAAAATCAGCACATTGCCATAGATATTTTTGTATAGGTTGCGCTGACAAGAATACAGACCTCCATATCGATCCGAAAATGGTTCCCAAAGTTGGACAAGCGTTCCGCGTGCGATGCGCAACACTGTAAGCGGGCCGGTGTTGCCATAGTTTTCGGTGAGTTTGTCATCGGTGTAATAAGGAAATAATGCCGACTCAGCATTCCTGCGCCCCGCCGAAAGCCCGCCCGTGCTTGAGATGAACATCCAGTGGTCGGAACTGCTCACAACACTCATGAAAAAGGGTGGAATCTGATCATAACTTCGAATACAGTAGAACTGCTCACCCAAACGCGTCACATACCCGCCCTCGACTTTGCCAAAGCGTTCCCGCACTTCTTCGGTGCCAATGGAAAGTTTTTTGCTTCCATTCATCCCAGAAAAACCTTCACATTCACTACACTGGCTTTATCATCGGGCAGGGGGATGACCCTTCCGCTAATCGGATTTCCATTCACTTCCAATTGGACTTCGTTACCCGAGCCTATTCTCTTCACCTGGATCTCGTATCGGACTCCCCGGAAACTGCGAGCCGCTTCAAAACCATCCCAATCTGACGGGATAACCGGCGCTACTTCCAGTCCGTTGAACGTTGGGCGGATGCCCAGAATCCATTGTGTGATAGCGACGTAATTCCAGGCTGCGGTGCCCGTCAACCAGGAATTCTTGGCCTCACCATGCGTGGGTGCGTCCTTCCCTGCGATCATTTGAGCATAGACATAAGGCTCACACTTGTGCACATCACTGATCTTTTCTCGCGCCGAGGGGTTGATGCGCAGGTAATAGTCATAGGCCTTATCCCCCCGCCCAATCATCGTCTCTGCGATCATGACCCAGGGATTGGTGTGACAGAAGATGCCGGCATTTTCCTTATAGCCTGGGGGATAGGTTGAAATCTCCCCCAGATTCAGATAATAGCGCGAATAAGCTGGCTGTTGCAGCACAATGCCATGTGGGGTTGCCAGCTGCTTTTCAACAGAATCTAGAGCAAGTTGGGCACGCTCCCCAGCGACGCCCAACCCGGCCATCACGCACATGCCCTGGGGTTCGATGAATATCTGTCCTTCTTCACATTCCTTCGAGCCGATGGGCGCACCGGAATCATCGTAGGCACGACGGAACCATTCGCCATCCCAGCCATGTTGCCAGATGGTGGATTCCATCTCGGTTGCATAGCGTTCGTAATCGTCTGGTGAAAGATAAGAGATGAAAAATGAATTTCTTTCTTCTTCCATCTTTCTTAATAACTCCACCATTTCCTTCGCCGCCAGCACGAACAACCCCGCGATGAATACGCTTTCGGCAACTTTGCCTTCTTTGTTGGTGGTGGTCTGGAAGGATTGCCCTGGCGAATTGGAGAAGGCATTCAGGTTCAGGCAGTCGTTCCAGTCGGCGCGGCCGATGAGCGGCAGGCCATGCGGTCCAAGCCGATCGAGCGTATACTGGAGCGAGCGCTGCAAATGGTCGATCAGCGGTCCTTCGCTGCCAGGTTGGTTATCGTATGGGACAGGCTCATCCAGAATGCTGAAATCGCCAGTTTCCTTGAGATAGGCCGCAGTCGCCAGCACCAGCCAGAGCGGGTCGTCGTTGAAATTAGACCCCACATCATTGTTGCCACGTTTGGTCAGTGGTTGGTACTGGTGATAAGCGCCGCCATCGGGTAATTGTGTGGCGGCTAAATCCAGAATGCGCTCACGAGCTCGCTCCGGTATCAAATGTACAAATCCGAGCAAATCCTGATTGGAATCACGGAATCCCATCCCACGCCCAATGCCGCTTTCAAAGTACGAAGCCGAGCGCGACATATTAAATGTAATCATCACCTGATATGCATTCCAGATGTTGACCATGCGGTTTGTATATTCGTCAGGTGTGCTGACCGTGAACTTGCTCAACAGGTCTTTCCAATACGTTCGCAAAGCCTGGAATGCATTTTCAACACTTTCAGGTTGAATATATTTTTTGATTACTGGTTCAACGTATCGCTTGTTGATGATCTGCGAATCGGGTGGTTCGAATTTCTCGTCTCTGGGATTTTCGTGATAACCCAGGATGAAAATAACTTTTTTCTGCTCCCCCGGCTGCAACTGGACTTTGACCTGTTGCGCGCCAATGGGCTGCCAGCCGTGCGCAACGGAATTGAACATCTGGCCTGCTTCCACTGCAGACGGGGAGTCCCAGCCCCGGTATGGTCCCAGAAATGCTTCGCGCTGGGTGTCGAATCCGGTGGCAGGCTCAGAGCATGTGAAGTAAGCAAAGTGGTCGCGGCGTTCGCGGTATTCGGTTTTGTGAAAAATGATCCTACCCCCATCCCCAGCCCTTCCCCTTGAAAGGGGGAAGGGAGAAACTTCTATTTCTCCAATCGAATAATTGCGCTGGTAGTTGGTGGCGTCATCCATCGCTTCCCACAGGTTGAACTCGATAGCGGAAAAAATCGATAGATCAGCAGTTTTGTTGCGATGATTGGTTAGGGTCAGTTCCCATACTTCAAGATTTTCCCCTAATGGAACGAAGTAGCGGGTAGAGGCTTCGATCCCATTCAGTTTTGAGCGAATAAAGGTGTAGCCCATGCCATGACGGCATTCGTACTCATCCAGCGGGGTGCGAGTTGGCTGCCATGACGGCGACCAGAATCGAGGTCCGGAAGGATTCGGATCGTCATCTCGCAAATAGATGTAGCGTCCGCCGGAATCCAATGGCGCGTTGTTATAGCGGTAACGGGTCAGACGTCGCAGCCGGGCATCTTTATAGAAAGAGTATCCACCTGCGGTGTTGGATATGAGACCGAAGTATTCTTCTGAACCCAGATAGTTGATCCAGGGAAGGGGAGTATCCGGGCGTTCGATTACATATTCGCGGTTTTTATCGTCAAAATGTCCATAGCGCATGGGGCCTCGTTGTAAGTGCCATTATTCCTTTACAGCACCCATGGCGATGCCGCTGACGATATAGCGGGAGAAGATGGCGTAAATAATGATGATGGGCACGATTGTGATGGCAAGGCCTAAGTAGATGGCGCCGTATTCTGTGCGATAGACATCACCTGATAGAGTCCGCACTAGCATTGGCAATGTGTATTTGTCTATAGAGGAAATCAGAATGAACGCGTTGAAGAAGTTGTTCCAGGAGGCCACAAAGGCAAAGATGCCCATCGTAGCTGCGCCTGGGGCGGCTATAGGCATCATGACTCTGTGAAAGATCCCCAGCTCGCTGGCGCCGTCGATCCTGGCTGCATCGATCAGGTCGTGAATTACCATAGATTCAAGATATTGTTTGCCAAAGAAAACACCACCTGCATTGGCAATCAGTGGCAAAATAAGGGAGGCGTAGTTGTCGGTAAGCCCTAATCTGGACATATATTGATAGAAGCCAATGATGGAAAGTTGCATGGGTATCAAGACAAGTAAAACAATAAAGTTTGAAAAGATCTGTTTACCTTTAAAATTGTATACAACAATTCCATAAGCGGTGAGCAGAGAGAAATAAACAGTAATTATTGTTGATGCAACTGCTACAAACAAACTATTCGAAAAGCCTCTAACCATATTGAGTCCCCTGCCCAATAGAATATCGTAATTATCCAACAAGTGAGTGCTTGGCAAGATACTAATACCCTGTTGAATCTCCGATGTTGAGCGGGTTGCGTTTACAATTAGTAACCAGATGGGAACAATCGTAACGACCAGCAAAATAATCAACACAGCGTATACAAAAATACGCATTAGGGCTGTATTAAATCTGTAACTTTGAAACATGGCTATTACCTCTCTGACTTTCTTCTAAGAAGCAACTTTCGGACCGGTTTGTTATAACTTGGACTGTCTTTATCGCGTAAGAAATAAAATATCCCTAAGGCAGCAATGCAGGTCATGATAAATACCACAACACCGACTGTTGATGAAGCACCAATGTGGCCCTTGCTGCTGGCAAATTTCAAGTACATGTGAATGTTATTTGTCAGAATGGCATTGCCCGGTCCCCCTCTACCATCTGTCAAGAGGAAGGGGATGTCAAACATCTGCATGCCGCCTACCAATGAGGTGACGAAGATATAAATCAGAATAGGCTTTAATAAAGGCAAAGTGATTCGTCTGAACATCTGCGTTGCGGTTGCGCCGTCCACCATGGCGGCTTCATACAATGAAATTGGAATGGATGTCATGCCAGCCATCAAGATAATAACCGTCTGCCCAAACCACATCCACCACTGGATGAATACCACTAGACCACGAGCAACGGCTTTATTTTGTAAAAAGTGCATGGCTTCTTCTAAAAAACCTGCGCGGACCATGAACTGGTTTACAGGTCCATAAAATCCAAACAGGCTGAAAAACAGAGCAGCGACAGCAGCCGGCACCAGGAGGTTTGGCAAATAGAATATCGCTCTCCATACCCCGACGGTTTTGATTTTCAGCCGCGTACTCGTAAACCAGACTGATAATAACAAGGCGATACCAATCTGAGGGATGAAGTTCAGTATCCAGATCAGCCAGGTGTTTTTGATCGCGGTCCAGAAGAAGTTATCAGCAAATAAGCGCTCAAAATTCTTAAAGCCTATGAATTCCGACTGGCTCGACATGATCGTTGTGTTCGTAAAACTCAAAGCAAAGGTGTTATAGATTGGATACAACCCAAAGAGTAGAAATCCAATCACGAACGGAGCGATGAATAGGTAACCGTAATATTCTTTCCTGACTTTGGAAAAACTCATGGTGCCTCCTCGCGTTCATATAACTTCATAATTTCAAACGATAAATTGTAAATTAGGGTGGGTCAGTGCGTCTGGAAATGCACTGACCCACAGGGCTTTCTAAACGTTACTACTCGGTTACCGGAGGTTCTGGAATGGTCAGATCGGGGAATTCACTGCGAACCGCATCCAGCCATTGCTGCCACATTTCGGCTTCAGTTATATCGCCAGCGAGATAAGAATCGCGTGCGTCTTCAAAAGCGCGTTGAATGGCGTCATCAGAACCGGTCAACAAGGCACCGTTGACTTTTGGAGCAACCTCGCCAAAGGCTTCGTAGTTGTTTTGTCCACCGAGCCATTCGTAAATAGCAGAGCCATCAAACTCAGGGGTGATCTTTTCAACCACCACCTGGCTGGAAACAAAGTCACCAGGAGGTTGCTGCTGATCATCGGGTGTCTCAGGATCAATGGCTTTCAGGTATTCGTTGGTGTACACACCGGTCGCCCAATTGGTCAGGTTTTCTTCATCCAGAGCAACGAATTTGACAAACTCTTTCGCCAGATCCATATTCGGGCTGCCTTCCAGAACGCCTACCCAGGTGCCGCCCCATTGATAAGGCAGCGGACCCTCGATCAAGGCCCAATCGCCGCCGGTATCGGTGGTATCGGAGGTGGAGTTCGGAATCAAGACATAGGGAAGACCCCAGGTGGGCAGGAAGTAGCTGAAGATCTTCTGGGGGGTGCCATCAGCAGCAGCCAAGGTGTCATTCATGCCTGCAAACCAACCTTCGCTCCATTGCTGAGCCTGTGATTCGTAGCCCTCGTCGCGCATGAGTTTGGCAAACTTAACATACTCAATGAACATGGGATCGATAACCAGCGTGTCATCTACGATCCATGGCTGTGAACGGTTGGCCAGGAACGGGTTGAACAAAGCACCAGAGGTGCCAACCATGAAGTAGTTCGGATTGCATTCCTTGATCTTGGCAGCGGTTTCAACGAATTTGTCCATATCAGCAACCATGGCTTGAACTTCTTCTGGATCATCTGTGCCTAGGCACTCTTTGGCAATACTACGGCGGTACTCGAAGGCACCGGGGGTAGCCTGGTAAGAGTAGCCTTTGGTAACGCCATCATATGTGGCTGTCTCAACCGCAAATGGGAAGGTCTTCAGATCTTCGGTCAAGGGGAGCAGATCGTTCAAGTTGGCAAGGATGTCGGCCTCAACCCACTCTTTGACAAAAGCAGCTTCCAGGGCCACTACATCAGGGGCGTCAGCGGTTCTGACAGCAGCCTTAATTTTTGTCTGATATTCACCGTCTGTCATTGGGATCATGGTGTAAACAACATCCACATTTGGATGTGTGCCTTCAAAGGCAATCGCCATCGTCCGGATTTCATTGGTGAAGGACCACACATTCAAAACCTGCTTTTCTTCCATGGCAGGTTCTTCGGCTGCAGGTTCCTCAGCAGCGGGTTCTTCAGCAGCA
>JASFRG010000012.1:0-50029 GCA_050115035.1 Anaerolineales bacterium
TGACTTTCTCTTTTGTTTTGATATAATTTCTTTGAGGCATATTGGCTGAAGGCGTGATGGTTTTTTAGTCAATTTTGCCTCATTTTTTATAAACCACAAAATCCGGTAGAACTAGGTTTTTTTCCATCGGAAACCTTCTCACGATTCTACAAATGAAACGACCGGGACATTCACTTTCACCCTGACAAGAGTGCCCTTATCAGGTGTCGAATCGACTTCAACTTCACCGCCCAGCATCTGGCCGCGCTCGCGCATGTTTCTCAACCCCAGACCTGTGTGTGGTCGATTTGTATCGAATCCCTTCCCATTATCTGAGATTTCCATCACGATCTTTCCCTCATCTCTTGTAAAACTTATAATGGCTGTCGTGCTCCCCGAATGTTTAACGATATTGTTGAGGGCTTCCAATGCAATATGATACAGAGCATCTTCCAGGTCACTCGGAAGGTCCGGTAAATCCTTTGCCTGGAGACCCACCTTTACCCCAAGGCGCTCCTCCACCGTTTCAACACGGTGCTGCAATGCGCTTGCTAACCCTTCGCTATCTAATACCGCCGGCCTGAGCTCGTATAATAAAAGTCGCATCTCTTTCAGCGCCTGATGTGCTGTATCCCCCAGCCGAGCCACGGACTTTTTTACGGTTTCCGGGTCAGGGTCGCGCTCCAATAATTTTTTGGTAGTTCCAGCCATGAGGGTAAGACTATAGAGTTGTTGTGTCACCGAGTCGTGTAAGTTCCTGGCCAGCCGGTTACGCTCCTCGAGCGCAGCGTTCTCACGAGATTGCTCCCAGAGAAAGCTATTCTCAATCCCAATGCCGATGTGGTCTGCAATAGAAGCCAACAAGGCCATTTCATCATTTCCAAATATTTCATTTTCGCATCCAAACAGGCTGAAAACACCGCGCATATCTCCCCGAACCATAATAGGGATACCGGCAAAACAGTTTATCCCCTCGAGCCCGACATAACCGGGATTGTCCGTCAGATTTTTAGTTGATAGCGGCCTGTGTTTCTTAAGCACTTCCCAAGCCAGGTTATCACCTGGGAGACTGTCGATTTCAACTGTGAAGCCATCAGAAAAGCCACGTTGAATGACCGGTCTCAAACTTGGGGCCTCTTTTCCATCCACCAGGTATATAATGCCTCGATCCGCTTTGACCGTCTCAAGTGTCAAAACCAAGGATAACTCCAAAAGATCCTGCAACTGCCAATTTTCCGAGATGATCGTGATCAGATTGTATAGCACCACCAGATCGTGAGTCCGCTGCTGTACCCGTTCTTCCAAAGTTTCTAAAATATCGATCCTATGCAAAGCTGTCCCGGCCATATCTGATATAGCGTTGAGCATATTGTGCTCATCCGGTTCTATGTTGTCTTCCTCACGGAAGGTGACCATCACAGCGCCATGCATTGTATCTGTCGATTGCAACGGGAAGATAAACATCGATTTGAAACCAGGGATTTTAGCCTCTCGATTTCCGGTTTTGGCATTCAAAAGCACATCGCTGATTTCTTTTTCCAGATCTTCACTCAACTGGACATCAGTATCTTGGGATAAAAAAGTTACCAGCTCTGCAGGCGCTTTATACAGGATACTGGATACGACATCGGCATGAATAAACTCCTGTACTTCACGGGTAAAAACCTGAAGTAATTCCCCTGACCACTCAGCCTGCCGCATACTGGTAGAAATTTCACGAAGTTTTTCAAGCTCCTTGCGACGTTTAATCTCATCTTCAGAGATGCGTTGCTGCACATCTTCCGCTTTCTTGCGCTCGCTGATATCCAGCCCAACGCCAAAGAAAAAATCGATCTTGCCTTCCGGATTCATGAAGGGTTGACCCTGCCATTCGACCAGCAATTCCTGACCATTTTTTGTGACAATATGATTCTGGTTTATCGTCGATCTGCCCTGAAGAATTTGTTCGTCAATAAGTGCAGAGAGTTGCTCCCGGTCTCGTTCTGAAACAAAAGTAGTCAGGTAATCCTTTCCCAGGATTTCTTTCTCCGCATACTCGAGAGCTTCCAACATGGATTTGTTCATCATTTGCGTCTTGCCCTCGGCATCGATGATCACAAAAAATGCCGGAGAGGCATCTATAATGGACTTGCTTAAATCGCGTCCAAAAGGAGACGTATCAGCAATTTGATTTTCCAGTTCAGCAATTCGATGGCGGAGTTGCTGAACTTCATTTACCTGAGGGTTCGTTTTATCTGCCATTTAATATCTCTCTATAAAGCTTGAAAGTATTGAAAACAAGCACTTCTGATGTGAATCTTCGTCTTACCAATCAGTGCGGTAAAGTAAAAGCGTATTTATTTGATTAGGAATTCGAATCCGGGAACACCCAATCGGCATAATGTCATTGTACAAAAAATAGATTTATGTATCATTGCATCATTCTTTCAATTTAAAAGTTTTCATAAGTTATAATTCCCCCCAATGACCACTCGTTCCAATGAAGAATGGCTTTCTGACTTGCAAGCAAATGGCGAACGAAAAGAAGCCGCTCTCGCAGATTTGCGTGATGTCATCGCGCGCGGCCTGCCATTTGCGCTTTCACGCTGGCTTTCCCCGGCTTCTCCGCAATTCCAATCCCTGACCGAAGAAATGACTCAGGAGACTTTGCTGCGCGTGCTGGACCAACTGCACACCTTCGAAGGGCGTAGTATGTTCACCACCTGGGTGCATAAAATTGCCATCCGCCTCGCCTTGACCGAATTGCGCCGCAAACGTTGGCAGGATTCATCTCTCGACGAAATGCTGGACAATGAAGACATACCGGTTTCGCCAAGCATCCTTGAGGATCCAAGCGTAACGCCTGAGCAGTCTGCCGAACGGGCTGACATGCTGGAGCGCGTCCGACGCGTGATCGATGAAGAGCTGACCGATCGTCAGCGGCGCGCTATCATCATGCTTGGTCTGCAGGGCATGCCCATGGCAGAGGCAGCCAAACGTTTGAAAACCAACCGCAATGCACTTTACAAGCTCTTACACGATGCGCGTCTGCGCTTGAAGCAGCGTCTGCAAACAGAAGGTCTGGATACCCAGGAAGTCCTTGCAGCTTTCGAGGAAGGGTAAGAAAGCTTTTGACCCTCACGTCAGAACAATGGCACTGATGAATATGAAGCATTTTTTCAAAAAAGTAATCCGGCGCTTGCGCGGCGAATCTGAATTCCCCGAAGAAGCAGTTGTAGATTTAATGCACCGCTTGCAAAAAACGAACGAGGAAGAACTTTCCTGCGACGAAGTTTTTGCATTGGTGGACGAGTACGCAGAAGCCAACCAGCGCGGCGAAGATGTGACCAGCCTGAAACCGCTCATCATCCATCATCTGGATATGTGCCGCGAATGCGATGAAGAATATCAGGCATTGCTGAAGGTGCTGGAAGGCACCCACACCAACTAGCCATCCACCTTTTAAGCCAACAGGCTGCCTTTCGGCAGCTTGTTTTTGTTTGACTTCTTAATCACACTCTAGGCAATGCACCCCATTCGGGGCATTTATCATCGTCGCCGAGAGCAGCGATGAGAGCACATACCCAAGAGATCTATTTTTTGAATATCTTCTCGCCAGCCCGGATGGGTACCTTCAGGCGATTCTCAGGCGGGGTCAGCGGGCAGGACCACATTTCGTTATAAGCGCAGTATGGATTATAGGCCATGTTGAAATCGACCAAAAAACGGTCACCAGTCAGGGGGTCCGGTTCGAGGTAGCGCCCGGCGGGATAGGTCTCTTCCCCAGCCAACGCATCTACAAACGGCAGGAAGTAGCCATGTTCGCTGGCGTACAAGGTCAGCTCAGCTTCCTGTCCGTTCACTGGAAATTTGAATTTGCCGTAGCGGGTATAGGTCTGGGATTGACCCGTCGAAGTCTGGATGACGACCTGGTCCTGTTCTGGGAATTTCTCGAGTTCGACTTCCAATTCTAAATCCGCATTTTCGTCAAAATAATCCAACCCGTGAAATTCTTTTTTCTGTTCAAGGGTAAGCGGGCTTTGCGGATGGCTGGCAAAGAAATCGTCTTTGCTGGCGCGAAATTCATCTAATGGGTTCATTCTACCTCCAATGGCTATGCTCTTAAGACCACTACTCCTGAAAAATTCTTACAAGAGAATGATTTCAATCAACTCGCAAGGCTCTTGCCATTTCATACATCTTATGCTATTTTTACCCATAACAGGAGAAATGCACTTATGACCGAAGACCAGAAGACAGTCATCGTGGTCGAGGACGAGCCGGATGCCGCTGAGCTGTTCGCTGAAATGATGCGCGTCAGCGGCTATCGGGTGCTTAAAACTTACAGCAGCACACCGGCCATCTCCCTGATCGCCAAGGAGCAGCCCGATGTGGTCATTCTGGATATCATGATGCCCGACATCTCCGGTCTGGAAGTATTGCGCTTTATGCGCCGCGATCCAAAATTGAAGCCCATTCCTGTCATCGTAGTATCAGCCCGCAGCATGCCCTCCGACATCAAGGAAGGGCTGGAAGCCGGCGCAACGTTCTACCTGACAAAACCGGTTGGCTATCTGGATCTGAAAAAGTCCGTGGATCAGGTCGTGCAAGAAGAACAGTCCGACAATTCAGGCATGGAACTGCCAACCTGATCTATGAGTTTGCTGCGCGCGTTCATCGCTGTTGAAATTCCCCCCGAAATCCACCAGGCAATCGACAAAGAGACGGCCTCCATCCGGGCTGCGCTCGATAAGTCTCTGGTACGCTGGGTGCCCACCGGCAACATCCACCTGACGTTGAAGTTCCTGGGCGATGTCTCGCCTGCAAACCTGGAAATGCTGGCACAGATGCTCAACGTGGAAGTGTCCAAGCAACCGGTTTTTGAAATGGAATTCGTAGGATTGGGAGCCTTTCCCAACCCCAAACGACCGCGCGTGATCTGGATCGGGATCCAAGCCCCGGCCGGGCTCGAAGCGCTTCAATACGGCATCGAATCTGCTGCCGCTACTCTGGGATATCCCGCCGAAAAGCGTCCTTTCTCCCCCCATCTGACGATTGGACGCGTTAAACAAAAGATCGGCTCAGCAGGCATGCAGAAGATCCGAACCGCGTTGGAAGAGACAAAGGTCGGGACTCTGGGCAGCGCCCGGGTAAGCGCCGTGCATTTCTTCAAAAGCGATCTGAAACCAACCGGCGCTGTGTATACGCAGTTATTTTCTGCGCCGTTAAAAACATAACAATGCCCCTGAGCGGAGGGCGTAGCCCGCAGTCGAAGGGCGGTTTGCAATACACGTGCACTTCGACTTCAATCCGCTACGCTCTGTTCCGCTCAGTGCCATAATACGAGGTGACATCTGAACGCACTTGAACTGGCTCGCTCCATAGTAGACGCCCTGGAAGACAAAAAGGGCGAAGACATCTTATTGCTCGAACTGAAAGACATCGCATCCTTCACTGACTACTTCGTGCTCTGCAACGGCACCAGCGACCGCATGTTGGACGCCCTGGCCAATACAGTTGTGGATGATATGAAGAAACAACATAAAAAGAAAGGCCGCGTGGAAGGCGAAGCCCGCGGCGGCTGGCTGGTGGTGGACTACGGCGATGTAGTATTGCATCTGTTTTCTCCTGACCAGCGCGATTATTACAAGTTAGAAGAATTATGGAGTGATGGGAAAGTACTGTTGAGATTACAGTAAAGGAGTTAATATGCCCGCAGGCCCACCCGAGAAAATCGTCCCAAAATCCCTGAATGATTACCTTGAGATCATGAGCAAGTCCGTGTTTCAATCTGGCATGTCTTGGAAGGTAATCGAAAACAAATGGCCGGGGACCAAAGAAGCTTTCCATAACTTTGACGTTCAAACCGTTGCAAATTTTCACGAAAAAAATATCGAAGATCTTACTAATGACACCCGTGTGGTGCGCAATTACCGCAAGCTTACGGCCATCGTCTCCAATGCACGCAAGATGCTCGAATTGGATAAAGTGCATGGTTCCTTCCAGAAATATCTGCGCTCGCATGGGAGCTTCGATGAAACTCTGAACGCAATCCGTAAGGATTTCAAATTCATGGGCCCAACCGGGATCTATGTGTTCCTATACGTAGTCGGCGAAGAGGTAATCCCCCACGAGGAGTTTGAGAGGCATTACAGGAAAAATTACAGGAAAAAGTAAAGCAAGGTAAATTCAAATCTACAAGCTTGCTAACTCGGCGGCTGACGTAGCCGAGAGCAAAACTAAAAATTGTCCCGCAGGCCTCTTCACCTGCGGGACAATTCTCTAATCTCTATTCATCTAATTTTCAAATACCCAGGCATCTACCGCGCGTGTCCAATCCACCAATTCATCCTCTTTGAACCACAGGGCAACTTCCTTTGCGCCGTTCTCGAGCGAGTCCGAGGCGTGGGTCAGGTTGCGGCCAACTTCCAAAGCGAAGTCGTGGCGCAGGGAACCGGGAGCAGCTTCGGTCGGGCGAGTCGCGCCCATTGTCTGGCGGATGGCGGCGATCGCGTTGGGGCCTTCCCAGACCATCGCCATCACCGGCGCAGATGTAATGTATGCGATCAAACCCTCATAAAACGGTTTGCCTTTGTGAATGGCGTAATGGGTTTCGGCCAATTCCTGGCTGACTGCCATAAACTTGGCGGCTACCAAGCGCAATCCACGGCGCTCCAGGCGGGCAGTGACCTCGCCAATTAATCCGCGCTGTACGCCGTCCGGTTTTACAAGTACAAGTGAACGTTCCATTGATTCCTCCACGAAATTATTTAATACAATCCTTATTGTACTATTCCCACGACCAAAAGCCCATACTGCCCTCAGACACCAGGATTGGATCCGCACCCCGCTCGGCAAAGGTGTCCACCATCCAGATCCGTTCGATGCTGGCATCATCCTGATCGGCGTAGACCAGATAACGTCCATCCGGCGACCACAGGCGATGACTCTGAGCGTACTGGTTAAAACTGCTGACTACATAACGCATTTGATAGGAGGGATTGAAGGCTGCAAAGCCGCGGTCCAGTTCTTCAGCCAGATCATACACACGCCATTGCAGCCAGGTCTCATCACGCAACGCAAGTCGGGACAAATAGCCGATGCGTTCTCCATCCGGCGACCAGAAGAATCCGGAGATGTCGAAACTCGGCGCAGTAATCTGTCTTGTCTCTCCGGTCTCCTGGTCATAGACGTGGACCGGGCCAAAAATCAGGCCATCTCCATCTCGCAAGATGCTGTAAGCAATCCGGTTTCCATTCGGCGACCAAGAGAACACTATGTGTTTGTCTGCTGCCGTTGCCAGTATTTCCCCTGTCCCCAAATCTGTTGAAGTCCGTGCTGCCATTGTGCGGTACAGGGTATCGCGCTCATTCTGTGCTGCCACCAGCAGCCATTCATCATTCCGTGGCGACCAAGCGGGCGCAATAAACAAACCCGGTTCCGTATTCAGCGACTCGGCTTGCAGATTTTCGAGTGAAAAACGAGCGATGCGCGCATCGTCATTGAAGCGCGCCGCACCGCCAGTGTGCCAGAGCATGTGTTTTCCATCCGGTGACCAGGAGAAATAGAACGGCCAGCCGTATCCAACGGCTTCATTGCTTATCCCACCACTGTCCATATCAACGATATGCAATGCAATGCCCTCAGGCTCTTCGATCAAATATCCCAACCGGGAGCATTCCGGTTCATCCGGGCAGGTTGTCGGTGACCAATAGATATAGATCACGAAATGCTGGTCGCTTTCACCGACCAGCTGCGGGGAAGCGTCCGGAGAGTCGGCGACGTACAGCCGAGCTTGTGCTTCGTTCCCATTTCGGATCACTGAGGCAAAAGCAAGCTGCCCATCCGGGGACCAGGAAACTCGCGGGTAGGAAAGCCCAGGGCCTTCGGGCTGAGCGTTCGCATCCTGCGTGATCGCAAAATGCTCTTCAAGCTCCGGGGTTGTGACATAAATGTTACCGTCACCGCCAATGTAGGCGAGACGTCCACTCCCCCGGGCAGACGTAGCTTCTGCACGCTCCTGTCCTTCGTGCGGCGATGAATCTGCCAGAGGAAAACCGCTACAGCCAAGTAAAGAAACCGCAGCGAAGAATATCATCGCTGCGGTTCGTGCTAACACGCTTTTGGTTTTCGCAATCGGGTTGGTTTCCTTGATAAATACCTCTAAAATAGTCTCGCGATTCTAGCGTAACAATTCTTCTGCTTTGGTGTAAGAATCCAATGCTTCCTGTAAGCGATTGGCCTTCATGTAAGCATCACCAAGTGTTTGTAAGATGATCACTTCCACAGGGTAGCGATATAGGGCCTCCCGCAGGTCAAAAATGATCTCATCCAGCATCTTGCCTTTCTTGATCAGTTTGCTGTAGCTTTCCATAGCGCTATTTACTTCGCCTCGTGTCAGTTCACTCTGCGCCTGAGTAAAAGCCGGATCCTCAACATCGGAGAGAATGCCCGTCATACCAGTACGACTGCGAGTAACCGGCTCCTGGTAAGCCGAGCGTTCTGTCTCTGTCGGTTCTTCCGGCTCTGGTTTTGGTTCGGGTTCTGATTCAGGTGGAGGCGCAGCTTGAACAGGCATGTCTTCCTCAACCGGTTCAGGCGTGGGAACAGATTCTTCCGCTTCTGCCTTCACTTCAGGCTCAACCGCAGAAACAGGCTCTTCTACTTCAGATTCAGATTCTGCCTGCGCTTCAGACTCAACTTCGGAAGCAGGTTCATCCACTTTCGATTCAGGTTCGGGCGCAGATGGCTCATCCTGAGCAGTTGGGACATCTGCCGGCTGCCAATCCGCGGGAGTTGTTGGCTGCGGTTGGGCAGGCTCTTCCTCAACCTCACCACGCAACCAATCCGGCAAATCGTCATCTTGTTCGACAGGTTGTCCTTCTGATTCCTTATCAATGTCAGCCAACCAAGATGGCAAATCGTCCGCAGGCGGTTCATCAGCAGTTTCAGCCTGAGGCTCCTCAACGGTACCCTCTGACGATTCCGTTTCCATATCGCGCAGCCAATCGGTAATATCAGGCTGTTTTTCAATCTTGACCTGACCCCGCAATTCATCAATGGTAGAAGGGCCAATGCCAGCGACATTGCTCAAATCATCCAGGCTCGAAAAGCCACCGTACGCCTCACGGTGCGCGACGATATTTTGAGCCAACAGATCGCCAATCCCCGGCAGGCTTGCCAACTCATCAATGGAGGCAGTGTTGATATCGATTTGGCTAACAGGCTCCGGCTCAGGTTCCAACGCCTCTTCATCGGGTTCTGGGGTGGGGATATCTTCCGCTTCAGTAGAAGCCGCATCCACACCTTTCAACCAATCAGGCAGGGACGAATCGTCCGCGGAGGTTCGGGCTGCCTCCGTTTGTGGAGATTCTCCTTCCATTTCACGCAGCCAGTCAGGGATATCCCCATCTTCCGTAGCGGGCGCTTCGGTTTCATCTGCAGGCTCCTGAGCTTTGCCAAGGCTTTCTTCTTCGGCCAGTTCCTGCAGCCAGATGCCGGTTTCATCCGTGTCGGAAGACGAAACAGGTTCTTCCGATTGCACTTCTTCCGCTGCGGTATCCGGGGCTTCGCCTTCCTGCTCACCCAGTACGCTTTCCGCAAGCTCCTCCAACCCTTCCGAGGGCGGTGCTGTCGGACGTTCACCAACCGCATTTTCTGAACCAGATTCCGAAGCCTTCTGCACCCATTCGGGCGCGGTCTCTTTACGGGATTCGGGGTCCGTCACCAGTTCTTCAGGTTTGGCCCCATGTTTGGAGGCCAGGCTCTCCAACCAGGCGACCGCGTCATCCTGCTCTTGCGCAGATGTACCCAGGTCAGCGAGATCGGATGCAGCCTCGGCAGCAGGTTCCTCAGTTGTCTCGGCCATTTCTTCGGCCAGGAAATCCGGCAAATCCGTGGATGTGTCAGCCAGAGGTTGTTCCTCTGCAACAGGAATATCAGCATCGGAAACAGTTTCTTCCGCAGATTCAACCTGCTTATGAGCCAGAAAATCAGGTAAATCCTCAGGAGTTTCAGCAGGAGTCTCTTCCTGTGCGACAGGCTCTTCAACACCTGCCTGTTCCGGAGTAGCTTTGGCTTTCTGTACCCAATCGGGTTCGGTTTCTGATCGGGCATTGGGATCGGTAACTAGTTCTTCCGGCTTGGCTCCATGCTTGGACGCCAGGCTCTCCAACCAGGCGATGGCATCGTCCTGCTCGGCGGCCGTTGTGCCCAATTCGCCTGTTTCAATATCAGACGAGCCTTCATCAGTTCCTTCATCGCTGAACTGCCAATCCGACAGATCCTCCCCACTCAATTCCTGGGTTTCCTGCGCTGGTTCTCGTGGCATTTCCTGGGCAGGTTCTTGCGCTGTGTCATCCTCTCCCGATTGAATGTCTTTTAGCCAATCGGGGAGATTTTCATCCCTGGTGGACTCTGCCACAGGTAGCTCTAGTGATCCTTGCTCTGACGCTGACTCCTCTGCCGGTTTTGCAGGCTCGAGCCAATCAGGGATTTCACCTTCAGCCAGGGGCTGTTCCTCGGAGGATTCACTTTGCTCTTCACCGAGGTCTTGCAGCCAATCGGGGACATCATCCTGTGCCATTCTATCAGCCGGTAATTCAGCCTGGGGAGAAACAGTTTCGTCTTCTCCTCCGGTGGGGTCCATAGCTTTGACCCAGTCTGGAAGGTCTCCTTCAGCAAGGGGAAGATCTTCCGATGAGTCATCAGAGTCATCAAAGCTGACTTGACCCTCCTGAAAAGTTCCAGTGTCCTTCCCCCAGCCTGCTTCACGCAGGAAATCTGGGATATCATCCTCCTCCGCAGAGGGGGTTGGGATAGGCAATCCACCCGAAGCGGAAGCAGGTTCATCTACGGTCGAACCGCCGAGGGCTTCGGAGGCCATGGCGCTTTTTAGCCAGTCAGGTTCTTCATCACTTGCTGCGGGTGTCTCACCCAGTCCAATACCTTTGGTTTCACCCCATTCAGGACCCATGTCAACGGGCCGACCATCCCACTCCAGGCGTTCGAGGCTGACAGCAGCATCGGGCACTTCATTGGTATGGAGTACAGACCCGGTGACGAACGCAACATAGGGGTCAAGCTCATTGACACGTTTGCGATATGTCTGTACGCTATCGGCCTGTTCAGTCTGGGGCAGTAATTCAACCAACACCCGGTTGGCATCGAAACAATAGGGGTAGCGACGTAACAATTGCGAACACATGTCCGCGGCTTCATTCTTTTGGCCGGCGTGGAAATAGGCGCGCGCCAACAGCACCTGCATATCCTGACGATCAGGATCTTCTTCCAGCACGTGATCGATTTCTGCAATCGCCTGGGGATACAATTCGCCCTGCACGTACATGTGCGCCAGAGCACCGCGTGTAAGGCGAATCTTGGGAGGCTCGATGCCATCGCGGCGACCGTACAGGCGTTGTAATTCAGCCTGGATAGCCGAATTGGAAGGCTGCACTTCGAAAGCGCGCTGCATATGCCAGATAGCGGCGTCCATGTCCTTTTGTTCGTCGTGGATGATGCTCATCCCCACGTGGGCGACAAAGTCATCCGGAACAGCCATTAGCAGACGCTCAAAAATTTCGGTAGCTTCATTGTAGCGTTTAGCTTCCAAATAAGCCTTACCGATCATGCGATAGGTTTCTAAATGTTTGGGGAAGGTGTTCAAAATATGGCGGCAATGCGCAATGGCTTCATCCAATTGTCCACTATCCACCAGGTTCTCTATTTCTTGATTGTATATGCGCAAAGATACTTTCGCCATTCCCATTGCTCCTTACTTCCTGCTCATGATTTCAATATTAATGAAGAAAACATGTTCTCAACTGTAAGTATGCCCGATTCTTAAATTTTATGCAAGGCTATACGCCATTTTAGTCGTAGAACAAAGGTAATGCCGGGACAGGGAAATCGTTCCAACCATGAGCCGCCAGGATTCTTTCGCGTGCCTGTTCCAATAATTTCTCGTCATTGGCATGGATGGTGAACAACGGCTGGCCTCCTTCAATCTTGTCACCCACTTTGTGATGGATAATAAATCCGACCGCGTAATCGACCGGATCGCCCTTTTTCGCCCGTCCAGCTCCCAGTTCAACGGCCGCCTCCCCTACGCTTCGCGCCTGAACTCGATCCAGGTATCCGCTTTTCGGCGACTCAACCACTTCCACATACTGAGCCCTTTGGAAATTCTCGGGATCGTCAATATATGAGATATCGCCGCCCTGCGCTTTGACCAGCGTGCGCAATTTTTCGAAGGCGCTACCATCTTCCACGGCCTCTTCGGCTAATTTGCGGCCCTCATCCAGGGTATTAGCCTTTTCACCCAGCACCAACATGTGGGCGCTGACATGTAGGCAGTGTTCGCGAAAATCTTCCGGACCACCACCATGCAGCATGTCAATCGCTTCGCGAACTTCGAGCGCATTCCCCACCGCGTTCCCAAGAGGCTGATTCATATCCGAGAGTAATGCTACGACTTTACGCCCGGCCATTTGGCCGATCTGCACCATCAAATCAGCCAATTCACGGGCATCCTTCAGTGTCTTCATAAAGGCGCCATTGCCTACTTTCACATCCAAAACATCAGCATGGGCACCGGCTGCAATTTTCTTACTCATAACCGAAGAAGCGATTAAAGGAAGTGACTGAACCGTTCCGGTGACATCCCGCAGGGCATACAATTTGCCATCCGCTGGCGCCAAATTCTTGGACTGGCCGCATAACACGATTCCCGTTTTCTTTAGTTGCTCGACGAACTCTTCGGTTGTCAGATCACAGCGATAGCCAGGGATGGATTCCATCTTATCCAACGTGCCCCCACTGAAACCGAGCCCGCGACCGGACATCTTGCCTGCTGGCAGCCCACATGCAGCCACTATCGGTAAGACCGCGATCGTAGTTTTGTCGCCCACACCGCCTGTGGAATGCTTGTCCACAGCGATTTTAACCACATCATGCATGTCCAGTACTTCGCCGGATTGCGCCATGGCAAGAGTCAGATCGGTTGTTTCGCGGGGGGACATGCCATTAAGCAAAATGGCCATCGCCCAGGCAGAGATCTGATAGTCTGGGATTCGCCCAGTTGAAATTCCACGTACGAAATAGCGAATTTCTTCGCGAGTGAGTTCTTCTTTATCGCGTTTTTTGATAATGATATCGACAGCACGCATCGGATACTCCTTTGTGAAAATACCTCTTGATTGTATCCCATTCTGGCCCGCCCCCGTTCCTCCCCCATTTATTGGGAGCATTCAGATTCTGTAGAATCTCATCCGCGATCGCCGGGGGCTACCCTTTCGGGCACGCGTACCCCGTGTTTATAGAGCACGTGTAAAATCCCCGGCTAAAAATAGGAAGCCCTTGTGAGGCTTGTCCCCGTGGGGGACAAGTATGCGAAGCAGACTTCGTAAAAATAGCCAGACGTGAATATAATCCCCATAGGGGACGTCCAGGCGGGTCAATTGATATAAATTACAACATTTGAACGCTCCCCATCTATTCACTGAAGTTCGCGAATAAATGGGGGAGGGTGGTCGTAGGCCGGGTCGGGGTCAGACTTTTACCAACTTCTGTCCTTCGGGCGTATCTTGCACCTGCCAGCCGAGTTCTGCAATCTCATCCCGTAGACGGTCGGATTCCCCCCAATTTTTCTCGTTACGGGCTTTTCGACGCTCTTCTACCAGAGCCTGCACTTCCTCAGGCGGATCCTCATCTTTCGGTTGGTTGGCATCCGTAACCATTTCCCAGACTTCGTCTGGAATACCATCTTCCACAGGTTGAGGAAGCTTGACATCGCCAAGCTCAGACAATGGAAATGTCGCACCTGTGGCATAGATTTCCGGATCACATTCGCGGACAAGCGAAACGCTGCTGACACCATGAACATGGCATTCTTTCGTCTTGAAATCGATGATGATGCCCGTGTGCTCATCCAGCCCCAGCGTTGTGTTCTCGATGGGAACTTCGTCGCACCATTGGTTGAAGCGGTCCAGACCGACAAAACAACGACTGGTGTCCAGGTCTTCGCCGCCTTCGGCGTTGTTCCAATGTGGAATGATGGAAAGGGTCAGACCAAAATCACTGAACAAGTTGAGCCCTGGCACGGTATGAACATCTTCTCCGACCTTGAAGATCTCGTAAACGGGAAGAGCCCAGGCGCCGACAGAGATCGTCGCAGCGGAGGCAAATACGAGCGTGGCCCCGAGGCGGTGCCGCGCCCGAATGATGTTCCATGCCAGACTGTCCTTAAGCTGTCTTATAGCGTAGGTCGGGCTGCCCGGTCCCATAAAAATCATGTCGGCAGTTAGTAAAGGCTTCAAAATTTCCGGATCTTCAGGGCTGAAATCGGTCCCGCGTTTGCGCGCTGGGATGACCTCGATTTGCGGCTTGTAATTTTGCAGGCGGGATTCCATAAATTCGGCCACACGTCCGGTGACCTGAGCAGAGTTCAACTCAAAGCCAGCTGGGGTTTCAAGCAGGGCAATTTTCAGTTGTTCGGGCAGATTGCGGGCGAGTGTTTCGAAGATACGGCCACCGGCAAGCGAGGTCTCGCCGGAACCGAGGAAGGCGATTTGTCCTATAGGCATGATTATTCTGATGACCTGTTGAGTTGGTCTATTACTTCGATAAGGGTTTCATTGTCGGGAATGTCTGACATGCTGTATCCATAATGGATAAAGCGAATTTTGCCTTTTCGATCCAGGATTGCATTTAAGGGCATACGTCCCAGCTTGAACAGGTTGACTTCCTGTTTGTAGAGTTTCGATACCTGTTTATCTGGATCTGACAGGCCGGGAAAGGGAAGATCGTTCTCATCCCAATAGGAAACAAATTTTTCCAGGTTGTCCGGGCCAATTGCAAGAACCTCCGCATCGCGTTTTGTGAACTCCTGATATCCCTCCCGCAGACGCGCTAACTGCGCGCGGCAGTACGGTCACATGAAACCGCGCAGGAAAGCCAGAACAATGTTTTTTTGACCGCGATAGTCTGAAAGGCGATGCGACTTTCCATTTGTATCCTGCAATTCGAAATCGGGCGCACTTTGCCCTTGCATTAATCTCTTAGTCATCTAACGCATCCAGGAATTCCACAGTTGCACTCACGACCTGCGCCTGCTGGTCGGCTGCACTGATCGTGGCAGGGTTGTCACCTGGCTGGGATCCATAATCTCCAAACTGAGCATGGTTTCCACCCTCAATGACGAGCCAGGTTGTATTTGCTGGCAATAAAGCCCGTGAATCATCAAATGGTTGCATGCCGCCCATGTCCAAAGTGCCGTAAATCGAGAGCACCTTCAAACCCGATTCAGACAGGTCATTATTGCTGGCCGGGTAGGAGGCCCACAGGAGCAACCCTTCGACTTTATCAACATGGCCCCCCGCGTATTGCGCAGCCATTGCCCCTCCTAACGAATGCCCACCTACAGCCCAATGTACGACATGTGGATATTGGGGAATAACCTCATCAGCTTTATCTGGGGCGAAGACCATCAAGTTCAACGGAGCAGGAATGAGAACAACCAGATACCCATCCGCAGCAATCTCACGCAACGCTGGGGCATACGACCGATAGTCCACGCGCCCGCCCGGATAAAAAATCAATCCGGTTTCGGGATCGATATCCGTTGGCTTGAAGACAATAAATTCGCCCCTACTGACCGACACAAGCTCATCCGATTCCAACGCAACCAACGCCTGCTCCTCCGGCCCCAGCGGGTTCGCAGCCCAGACCACGAAGCCGCCAACCGCCAACAGCAGGATGGCCGCCAAACCAATCAAAACATAACGGAACTTGAACTTCATTTATTCTCCAACAAAGACCTGACCTGAGCCCATACAGCATCAAACATCTCGACCGTCAGCCTTCCGGTGGAGGTGTTCTGCTGGCTGGGATGGTATGAACAAACCAACCATGGTCCACTTTCCAGCTTGAACGTTGCGTCATGTGCAAACTTCTTGCCGGATTTAGGTTCAGAATATATGCGCAGGAGTCTCTCAAACGCTATCCGCCCCAAAGCGACGATCACTTTTGGACTGAGAATTTCGATCTCGCGCTCCAGAAAAGGCTGGCAATTGTTCAATTCTTCGGCGGTGGGTCTGTTTTTTGGCGGCGCGCAACGCCCCGATGCCGTGATATACATATCAGTAAGTTTTAGACCATCATCACGTGATATGGCATCCGGCTGGTTGGCAAACCCGGCCCGGTATAAGGCCGGATATAAAAATTTCCCGGAAGCATCACCGGTGAAATTTCGTCCGGTTCGGTTCGAACCGTGTGCGCCAGGGGCCAGTCCCACCACCAGCACGCGCGCCTGCGGGTCGCCAAATCCGGGCACCGGTTTACCCCAGTAATTCCAATCCATGTAAGCTTTGCGTTTGGTGCGCGCTACCTCTTCGCGCCAGGCTACCAGGCGCGGACATTTTCGACAGGCAATAACTTCTTTATGCAGTTCATCAAGTAACATACTTTCATTTTAACCGATGCCCCTTGCATTCGGTATTGGATTGGCTACACTGATAGTAGACCAAAGGAGGCAGTTATGAAACCTTTCCGGAAAAATGTAGCTATAGCGATCGATGGGGGTGGAATCCGCGGCGTTATCGTGACCAAAGCTCTCAGCCTCCTCGAAGAGAGTTTGGGGAAATCTGTCTATGAGGTTGCCCGATTATTTGCAGGCACATCTACTGGCTCGGTCATTTCTTCTGGATTGGCTGTCGGGGAAAACGCCGCAAAAATTCACCAACTCTATCTTGACTTTGGCCATTCAATCTTCAAAAAATCCTGGCGCACCTTATTCTGGCCGCTAACCCGTTACCGCTACCCGCACAAGCCGCTCAAAGATGCTTTAAGGATGGTTCTCGGCAAACGTGTCATGTCAGATTATTGGATGGCGGATCCGCCCATCGACGTCATTCTTACTACATATGACCTGCTGGCAAACCGTCCTCGCTTCATCAAATCTTGGAAAAGGGAATATGAGGATTGGCCAGTGGTTAAAGCTGTGCTGGCATCTAGCTCTGTACCAACTTACTTTCCAATTGTGGATGGTCAGTATGCTGATGGTGGGTTAGGTCTATTCGAAAATCCCTGCTACCTGGCAGCATATGAAATTCTTTTTTTCTTGGATTGGCAACTTCAGGAAACCACGTTGATTAGCCTGGGCACCGGCCGTGACCCAAATATTATCCAACCCGGACATCCCGATCGATACCAAACATGGGAATGGTTGGAGCCACTCTTGGATGCCATATTAGCCTCTGCAGCTGACCAACAAGTTCACTTGGTGAAAACCTTCTTCCCAATGCTGGATTTCCGGCGTTTCCAGGTAGATTTGAAAGAAACAATCAAAATGGACGACCCAAGTGCAATCCCGGATCTTGTCAAATACGGTGAAGAAATGGGACATATGATCCTGAACGATCAATACGACCGCGCTCAATATGTAGAGCCACCTGAAATCCCCCAAGGATAATCAATTGCTCAGGTAATTTTTAGTTTGGTTAAATAGAACTTCTAACGCGCTGCGGCTGGTCCCGCCCCCGCCCTGCGCAAGGGTCAGGCTTCCCCCACCGCGCCCGCCGATAGGTGCGAGATGATTATTCAGCAACTCGCGCGCATCAAAATTCACATCATCTGCACAAGCAACTACCATTGAGAGTTTTGTCCCATCATAGGTCGCCAATACAGCCACAATTCCAGGCTCGTTGCGCAGCTTGTTTGCCAGAGAACGAAGCTCTAAGGCAGGACGGTCTTCAAATAATTTCGTCACCAAACGCAACTCCCCCACTTCTTCAGCAGCCGCTGCTAATTTCTCGGCTTCCACACCCAGCAGGATGCCGCGCGAGCTATCCAATTCACTCTGCATCTGCTTCATCTGCGCCTGCATTTTCTCAACGGAAGCAACCAGAGCATCTACGCCGGTATCCAATAACAAGGCCGCCTCCTGTGCTGCAACCTGCACTTGTTGGAAAAACTCCAAAGCCTGTAACCCGGCTACAAAATGGATGCGTAACTTCTGCTTGACACGTTCGGTTCGGATGATCTTCAGCATCCCAATCATGCCCGTCTGCGTGACATGCGTACCACCGCAAGGCGTGAGATCAAATGCTTCTCCTGAGCCTGCCGAAGGGCCATCCACTTCCACCACACGGATGCGTCCGCTTACTTTCGGCGGCTTGCGAAAGGGTAGATCCGGCACTTCATCATCGGTCACGTAAAAGGTCTTCACCGGGCGGTTCTCGAAGAAAATCCCGTTGGCAAATTCTTCGGCACGGTGTAAGGTTTCATCGTCAATTGATTCCACATCCAGATCAATCGTCGAGGGCGTATCGCCGTTGATGTTGGCTGATATACTGTCGATGTCGGCTACTTCCAAAAACGAGGCGGACAGGATGTGCTGAGCCGTGTGATGCTGTATGTGCCGGAACCGACGCTCTCTATCGATGCGAGCCGGATAGGTGCCGGGAGCGAGCTCACGGTCCAGGGCATGAACGATGGTATCTCCATCTTTGTAGACATCCAAAACGTGCGCATCCCCGATGGAGCCGGTATCGTGTTCCTGTCCGCCGCTGGTGGGATAGAAATAAGTACGCGGCAATACGACTCCGAACCTGCCTTCGTCTAACGGGCGGGATTCGGTCACTTGGGCGGTGAACTCGAGGGTAAGCGGGTCGTCGAAGTAGAGTTGTTCAGTCATTGGTTTATTTTGCCACGGATTTCATAGATTTGCACTGATTCGGTCTTCCCCTTCGTATTTAAACGTGTCCTTCGTGGATCAAAGGATTAACATGGCGTCGCCAAAGGAATAGAAGCGATAGTCCTCTTTAATCGCTGTCCCGTATGTTTCCAAAATTTTCTCGCGCCCGGCAAAGGCGCTAACCAGCATGATCAGCGTAGACTTGGGCAAGTGGAAGTTGGTGATCATGGCATCCACAATCTTGAATTCATAACCGGGGAGGATGTAAAGAGACGTCGGACCGGCAAATGGTGATATATGGGAATCGTGAATCGGGGATTGGGATTCGGGTACATTCTCCGATTCCCGATTCCCCATTCCCGCCGATTCCAATGTTCTAACCGATGTCGTTCCCACAGCGATGACGCGCCCATCACTTGCGCGGGTTTTATTGATGATGTCTGCCGTTTCTTGCGATAACTCACACCACTCGGTATGAATTTTGTGCTCCTCGGGATCGTCTTCGGTAACTGGAGCAAAGGTGTCCAATCCGACATGCAATGTGACGTAAGCAGTTTTCACACCTCTGGCCTTGAGTTCCTCCAGCAAGCGCGGTGTGAAGTGCAGGCCAGCCGTCGGTGCAGCAGCGGAGCCGGGCTCCTTGGCATAAACGGTCTGGTAGCGCTCGGGGTCGTCCAGTTTTTCGTGGATGTATGGAGGCAGCGGGACATTGCCCACTTTTGGAAAATATGGTTCGATGGGCTCGAAAAACTTCACCAGCCGTTCAGAACCATTCAAAATGCCGACGATTTCAGCAGAGGGGCCATTTTCCACCTGCACGATTTTACCAACCGTTATGCCCTTGCCACCGACCAGACATTCCCAGGTCAGGTCGTCCTGGCGGCGCAGAAGCAGCAATTCCACCTTACCGCCGGTTGATTTACGGGCAAATATCCGGGCAGGAATGACGCGTGTCTGGTTCAATACCAGCAAATCGCCGGGGTTGAGATACTCGCCGATTTCATTGAAGTTTCGGTGTTCCAATTCACCCGTTCCCCGGTCAAGCACCAGCAAACGCGAAGCATCACGCGGTTCGATGGGTGTCTGCGCGATGGAGCTTTCGGGGAGGTGGTAATTGAAGTCGGATATTTTCAAATCTCAATCCACAACAAGCTGATATATCTCGAATTCACCGGGATTTCCACGTTCAATCTCATTTGTAATTTTTCCCTTATCCACTTTAATAAAATTTTTCTCCCAGTTTGTGTCTTTCGCATCATCCTTGATTCTTTGGCTGGCCAGGATGAAACACTTTTCATCGGGTTGATTAAACCGAAAACCCGTCAGCATGCTTGTCGCCTGGACGTCATCGCTAAACACATACATGCGGAAAATATTCAGATTTCCCCTGTGAATTCCAATTGTTAGGCCCAACCCAAAAGCTCGCGTAACTTCTTGCCACCTTTTGGAAAGATCTTCCATTGCAGCTAATGTTTGATCCAATTCGGGGAAGGTTAAGAAAAAACTATCTCCCCAATAACTTCTGACCAGACCGCCATTCCGTAAGACAATCTCGTTGACCAAATTGTCATACAGCAACAGAAAATTTTCAATGACGTCTACCGTTGTTGATCTTGCATAAGTTCCCCAACTATGTATATCTGTGAATACAATATATTGATCTTTAATAATGCGTGTTCTATGTTTCTGTTCGACCTTGTATATTTTTTCAAGTTCAGGAAATCCCTTTAGTTTAAACTCGTCAACGAAAGAAGTTTGGACTTCGGCCTTAGGCAAGATCGACCATGCGCCGTGAGAAAGATAGATTTCATCAGCCGGGGTCACCTTCTCGATTCGTGCGGTGAGACTCATCGCAGCACCATGCAGGTCATCCACATCATGCAATACATCCCCAACTGTGATTACGATTCTTATTGATAATCCTCCTTCACCTCTGCCCGATTGCATCGCTTTAAGGTTTTGTTGCATCTCAATCGCCGATAGAACTGCCGCCGTAACACTGGGAAAAGTAATCCAAAACGCATCCCCCTCCCCGCGAATGATCGAGCCATTATGTTTGATGACGATATCCGACGTAAATTGCTTTTGTTCATTCAATAGCCTGACGAATTCCGATTCTGAAAGTTCTGCCATTTTCGGTGTGGAATCGACAATATCAGTTTTCATGATTACTGTCGTGCGAAATTCTGTCATATGTTTGTCTCTCAGGCTGACTCGAACAGCGTTTGCGCAATGGAACTTTCAGGAAGGTAGTAATTGAAATCAGCGGTTTTCATCAGAAGTTATAAGACCTCCCACAAAAAACACCTAACCACCTGATGTTCAGGATGTATTAAATTTTCTCTCCTCTCTTCGAAAACATTACCAATTTTCAAATTAAGAACGTTTTTCACAATCATCTCAAATGATGAAATTAGAATATCAAGATTTATTTTGGGTTTTAAATGTTCATAAGCAATTAGAAAAATAGCTTTCTGAGAAAATTCATCAATATCTCGTAACTTTAGAATATCGCCTATTAGACTCACATTTCCTTCATATG
This sequence comes from Anaerolineales bacterium, assembly GCA_050115035.1. Classification (GTDB taxonomy): domain Bacteria; phylum Chloroflexota; class Anaerolineae; order Anaerolineales; family Villigracilaceae; genus JAABUE01. Next base: position 21,192 of record JASFRG010000012.1, read on the forward strand.
GATGAAGCAAATTTACAAACCAATTTTCAGCTAAATTACCATTATCCCCAAATGGGCGAACAATCTTAAACTCAACAGCTAACTCGCCATTTACATCTAAATCTGGTGTTCTCCTAGTTTTGGTTTTATATCCATATCCTAGCCCATTAAGCCTAATTGAAATTTCTTTGACAAGTTGAGACTCCCCAAAAGGCCCAATTCCTGAGCTAAATTTTTTATGAATTGGTTTTTCATCGTCAAAATTTTTTAACAAATCCGCAACATCAATCGTGAAATTTTCTAAGTCCATGCAATCAATTACCTATTGAAGAATCTTCCAATCAAGTTAATGATTATAGTAAGCAAAATCGAAATCACTATCGAACTCGCCAGCGGAAAATAGAACGAAAACCCATCGCGTTCGATGCGGATGTCACCGGGCAGGCGGCCAAAAGGGATACCGAATTTGGAAGCCAGGAACACCAATCCCCCTACCACAAAAAGGAGAATGCCCCCGATCATCAAGAAACGTCCGATGTTTTCCATAATCATCTCGTAGGGGTCGGGTCTCCCCACCCTGGACGACGAAACGTTGCCCCTAGGGGGTTACAACAATCTCGGTTGCTCCCCCTCTACATAATCCAATCCCAGATGATCGTAGGCAGACTTGGTTGCCATGCGTCCTTGCGGGGTGCGATCGAGGAAGCCTAGTTGCAGCAGGTAGGGTTCGACCACGTCCATGATGGTATCAGGTTCTTCGCTGATGGAAGCCCCAATGGTGTTCAGCCCGACCGGTCCGCCGCTGTATTTTTCGATGATGGCCCGCAGGACGCGGCGATCGAGATCGTCCAGGCCGAGCGCATCCACTTGCAGCAGGTCCAAAGCATCGGAAGCCATCTCACGGGTCAGGGTTCCGTCTCCACGTACCTGGGCGAAGTCCCGCACACGGCGCAAGAGTCTCAGCGCCACACGCGGAGTCCCACGCGCGCGCAGGGCAATTTCAGAGATGCCATCTTCTTCTGCAGGAACGTTCAGCAAGCCGGCCGCGCGGCGGACGATCATCTCCATTGCGAGCTGATCGTAATAATCTAAGCGATAAACCGCGCCAAAGCGCGCCCGCAGCGGAGCCGTGACCAGCGCCAGCCGGGTGGTGGCGCCCACAATTGTAAAATGCGGCAGCTTTAAGCGGATGTTGCGCGCTGATGGTCCCTTGCCAATGACAATGTCAAGTTTAAAATCTTCCATGGCGGGATAGAGTACTTCTTCGACCGCGCGCCCCAGTCGGTGGATTTCGTCGATGAAGAGGATGTCACCTGCGCGCAGGTTGGTCAGGATGGCAGCCAGGTCGCCGGCGCGTTCTACCGCCGGGCCGGAGGTGATCTTGATATTGACACCCATCTCATTGGCCAACACATGTGACAACGTGGTTTTGCCCAAACCGGGAGGCCCGTAAAAGAGCACGTGATCCAGCGCCTCCTGCCGTTGACGGGCTGCCTCGATCAAAATGGACAGGTTCTCCTTCACCTGTTCCTGCCCGATCAGGTCAGTCAGCAGTTGGGGGCGCAGGGCGTTGTCCACGCGGTCGTCGGGTTTGGATTCGGGGTCGATGGGGCGTTGACGGGGTTCTGTCATGAGTTGGATTATACCCTTCCCGGTCACATTGTCACCACTATAGTAATGTGTGGAACGCAATTAGTGACCGGGGGCATTACATAATCTGAGAAATGGGAGCAGACTTCGGGTACGGTTTGAAGCGGGAAATCGGACACGGATATCACTGATTGAACGGATCATCCTTGAATATAAACGGATTCCGTAGTCTCCGAGTAACCCGTGTCCCCGCCATAATCAGGGGGGGTATCCCAAAATTAAATCACATCTACATCATGCGGGTGAGACTCTCTAAGCCCAACCGGCGTCATGCGCACAAACACAGCATTATCATATAGTTCTGCGACACTGTGAGCGTTAGTGTAGCTCATGCCTGATTGCAGCCCACCGACCAGTTGCTTGAGCATCTCACGCGCCGAACCGCGGTAAGGCACAGTTGCCTCGACGCCCTCGGAAACGTAATCTTCGATCTCTTCTTTGGTAATCTCCATTTCGCCCTCACGAGACTTGCGTGCCAGGGTCGCCTGCAGAGATGCCATGCCGCGCGAAGCTTTGTAACGGTGACCTCTGCGGGTGATCAACATCCCGGGGCTTTCATCTGTACCGGCCAACATACTGCCGATCATGACCGTGGATGCGCCTGCCGCCAGCGCTTTAACGATGTCGCCGGAAGTGCGGATGCCACCATCCGCGATGATGGGGATGCCCTGCGGACGGGCAACTTCGGCACATTGCATGACAACCGTCAACTGCGGCACACCCGCACCGGCTACGATGCGCGTGATGCAGATCGAGCCCGGTCCAACCCCGACCTTGACCGCATCTACCCCCGCATCGATCAGGCGTTGTGTTCCTCCGGCAGTAGCCACATTCCCACCGATAATTTGTGCTTGCGGGAAGTTCTTACGGATTTGCTGGATAATCCCGATCTCAAGATCCGAGTCACCATGTGCGATATCCACTACGATGCAATCCGCACCCGCCTCCAGCAGCCGCTCCACACGCTTCAACTCGCTGCCCTTCACACCTACCGCTGCGCCGACCGCCAGACGTCCGCGCATGTCTTTGGAGGCATTCGGATACTCGGCCAGCTTCATGATATCCTTTACAGTAATCAACCCGGTCAGATAACCGTCCGCATCTACCAGTGGCAGTTTTTCGATGCGGTGCTCATGCAAGATTTTCTCGGCCTGCTTGAGCGTGGTGTCGGACGGCGCTTTAATCACATCCCCTGTCATCACTTCGGACAGGGTCCGGTGGCCATTTTCTTCGAAAAGCAAGTCACGTGTGGTCACAATTCCTACTACCTTTTCATTTTCATCCAGGATCACAATCCCGCCTGTATAGGTTTCTTCCACGATGCGTTTGACATCGTCAACTGTATCGTTAGTTTTCAGCGTGATGGGATTATCGACCACATATGATTCAGCCTTTTTCACGCGCATCACCTGCCGCACCTGATCGTCAATGGTCATGAAACGGTGGATAATGCCGATGCCGCCTTCGCGCGCCATCACGATCGCCATTTCGTGTTCGGTCACGGTATCCATGTTGGCCGAAACAATCGGAATCTGCATGCCAATTTCCGATGTCAACTGCGTACTCGTGGAAAGCTTTCGGCGCGACTCCACGTCCGAATGCTGCGGCACCAACAGCACATCGTCATATGTCAGGGCTACTTCAGGCAAAATTTTCATGGGGACCTTCCTTACTTAGTTTTTGAGCACGGTGATTATAGCGTGGATTGCTTCACCACTACTCTTCAAAGTTATACCCTTCTCAATGGATTAAGAGGCGGGCATTATAATAAAATGCACACAGTTTTAGAAAGAGTTAATTTGGAATGCTATTGAGGAGAAACAATGAGCGTCACGATTGTTTTAGGTACACAATGGGGGGATGAGGGCAAGGGAAAAGCTATCGACACTTTCGCTGTAGATTTCGATTACGCTGCCCGTTATAACGGCGGCAACAATGCCGGGCACACAATTGTCAATGAGTACGGTACGTTCAAGATTCATCTTGTCCCTTCGGGCGTGTTCTACCCGCATGTGACCTGCCTGATCGGCGGCGGCGTGGTGGTCGATCCCAGTGTGCTGTTGGAGGAAATCAAGTCACTGCGAGAGTCTGGCATCGAGCTGGCCGGGCGACTTTTGATCTCGCCGCGTTCGCACGTCATCATGCCTTACCACAAATTGCTGGATGGCCTGTACGAGGAAGCCAAGGGCGCCGGCGCAACCGGTACAACTCGGCGAGGCATCGGCCCGACTTTCGCGGACAAGGTCAGCTACAACGGTATCCGCTGGAGTGACTTTGCAGACAAAGAGGTTCTCACCGACAAACTGAAAATGCAGATCACACTCAAGAACAAGATCATCACAGCATTGGGTGGTGAGCCTCTGGATTTCGAGACCATACGTGATGAGTACCTGGGCTATTATGCACAGATCAAGCCCTTTATCAAAGAGTTATTCCCCATCGTGCAGGGTGGACTGAGAGGTGGCCAGAAGTTCCTGCTGGAGCAGGCTATGGGAAGCTGCCTGGATACAGACTGGGGCACCTATCCTTTTGTGACCGGTTCGACCACCATCGCTTCCGCCGCGACGACCGGCCTGGGCGTGCCACCCCGAGCTATCAGCACCATCGTGGGCGTGACCAAGGCCTATACCACCCGCGTAGGCGCTGGTCCCATGCCAACCGAGATTTTTGATGATGAATTCGCCATACAAACGCTGAGCGAAGTGGCGGCTACCACCGGACGCACCCGGCGCGGCGGCTGGCTGGATACTGAAGTGGTGCGCTTCTCAGCCATGGTCAGCGGCGTGGACGCGCTCTTCCTGACCAAGCTCGACATCTTGAGCGCTTTCGAAGAGATCAAGATTTGCACTGGCTACGAGTTAGAAGGGAAAGAAGCCCACTACTACGACCTGGATTCATATCAGCTTGGGCGTGCCAAACCGGTTTATGAGACAGTAAAAGGCTGGCACTCTGACATTACCGGCGTCCGTCAGTTTGCGGATTTACCGCGCGAAGCACAAGCCTATGTAGAAAAAGTAGAAGAACTGGTTGGTGTGAAAGTGGGCTGGATTGGAAATGGTCCGGAGCGTGAAGCGGTAATTACAAGATAAGAATGTAGAATTTTGAAGTTCGGTAAGAACAAGACGGCCAGAACGCCGACTTGTTCGTTTTTCCATAATCACTGATATTGCTTTGATTAAATTCTCGGGGTACTTCAGAGTTGATGATTTTTCAATCAGGGAGTGCGAATTTTCTGCCTGTTCTTAAGCAGTGGACAGGAGGGGTAATTTTTAGAGATGCAATATTTTTTTTGATGGTCTCGGTTGGGGGATAGGATATGTTTTGACAGATGGCATTTGTTCCAACTGGAGGGATAGGCAAGCACGGTTTGCGAATCTTCTTTTCCACCCAGGTGTGGACAGTAGCTATTGGTACGGTCTTGCAGCCTCCCGGTTGGACTATCAGTTGATTTGAGGGAGTGAGGGTGTCCAAATGAGCTTTTGTGATATACAGGTTCGGTTACACGGGTGCCGCGATTGCTAGCAGGGCTTGAGTAACTTTGACGATTTTGGACGGGCATCTCATTTTGCACGGATGATGCGGGGGTTGATATTCCGATGCGCTCCTGTCTTTCCGCTACCGTATCGTTGACGATCTCCTTGGCGAGCTTCCGATATTGCAGTGCGCAGGTTGAATTTGGCATGGAAAACGGGATGGGTATCCCTTGAATCTGCGATTCCCTTAAGAGTGGGTCTGCGAATATTCTGGTATTGTAAAGACTCTCCCCTAAATGTTTCTGGAGTTGGTTCAAAATATTGTTATGATCCCTGAGATGTAAGTCCAACTGCGTGACCAGGATGCGATATTTCAGCTTGGGATTGTACTTCTTGCGAATACCGACAACCACGGAAAACATCGTTTGTAGTGCATAAGCGGAAAAAAATTCAGACTGGGTGGGAATGATCAAAAGGTCTGCAGCAGTCAACGCATTGATGGTTATGAAACCCATCGTGGCAGGGCAATCTATGAGAATAAAATCGTAGGTGCCCGGGGGAAGTGCCTGCAAGGAGCGCCTCAAAATCCCCATCGAAAGATCGGAGGCGGATGATCTCTTATCGAGTAGGGACATATATCCATTCGAGGGGAGAAGGTCCAGGTTCGAGTAACCTGTTTTCACAGGTTGGATAGGATGACTGCGAGAGGAGATGAACAAATCCTGCGAATATTCAATCGGTTTTTCAGGAAGCGATCCAAATCCCAGAGTAAGATTTGCGTTTGGGTCCAGATCGATCAATAAAACGCGATACCCCAATTTGGACAGAGATCCCCCAAGCGCAATAGACGTAGTCGTTTTAGCTACGCCTCCTTTGCCATTAGACAGGGAAATTATGTAAGCCATTCCATTCAAATCCGAAATTACGAGTAAACCGGTTTTTTTCGATTAAAAACGCAGGTGTTTTAAACATGACGAGATTTGTTATCGAAGGTTACTAAGGTTAAGCCTGAGTTGATAAAGTGAATTGATTCTATTTCTAATTTCTATTGCCCCAGGCGGCATCCTCACAGTTGGAGATGGAAATGAGAGCACTATTTAGCAGAGAAAACGGAGCCTCCAGAACTTTTTCTGGAGGCTCCGTCTTTAGAACAAAACCAACATCAATGTATATCAGCCTCCGGACTAATCCAACGGCTCGAATGTCACTTCAACGGTCATTCCCCACCTCATGCGTGGATCGACTTCATCAACCCTGATCCGTACCGTATAGAGGATATCTCCACCCTGCGACTTGAACGACTGACTGATCTTTTCCACCGTGCCGTGCATTTCAACATCCGGTAAGGCATCCGCCAGAATGCTGACATCCTGTCCCTGAGTCACATCAACGACTTCCAGTTCGGTCAGGTCGCTGGTTTCGATGTACCATTGACTCGTATCCGCGACTACGATTGCCCAGGTCTCCGGCCCAACGATCTCATTGACCGAAACATTGAGGTCCATCACCTCCCCATCGAAGGGCGCTTTGAGTTCGTAGTTTGCCAGTGTATTCTCAGCAGAAGCGATCTGCGCTTTGGCATTGCTCAGACGCGCATCAAGCAATGCCAATTGCTCGGCATTTGGCCCATCCAGACTGATCTCATACTGGTGTTTAGCTTCGGCTTCGGCTGCCAGCGCCTTATCCAACACCGCGCGGACGGTATCACGTTCGCGGATTTCCTCTTCTAAATCGCGAACTGCTTCGTTGTAAGCTTCTTGTTCACGTTCAAGGTCATCCTCGGCATCTTTGCGCGCGGTGTTGTCCTCGTCCAAATCGGCATATTTATCGAACTCTTCTTGCGCGTCATCCAGATCTTCTTTCGCATCTTTGACATCCGCTTCGCGGTCTTCGATGCGGTCCTCGATGTTATCGACGTTCAGGTCTTCCCAATCACGCTCAGCCTCTGCACGCACAACTTGCGCATCCATGTAAGCTTCCCAGGCATCGGCGCGCCCCAGCCCTTCGGTGCGGACGAATTCATCATAGTTCTGTTGAGCGGTGGTCAACTCAAGCTGCGCCGCAGCTAACGCAGCCTCAGCCTGCTCCCTGTCTGCCAGGCGGATGAGCACATCCCCTTCACTTACCCGGTCCCCTTCATCGACCAAAATCTCGGCCACCTTCCCGCGCACTGTGAAGGAGAGCGCCAGATCGTTGTTCGGGACCAGGTGTCCCTCCGCAATGACGGCCTCAACAGGCAAAAATTCAGGTTGAGGCGTAGGGGCTTCTTCCTGTCCACCACAGGCGCTCAGGATCAAAGCCGGGATGACCAGCAGCAGAATCAATTTACTCCATTTTTTCATATGAACCTTCCTTTATATCGTTTTTCGAGTAGCAGTGGTCTCGATGCAGACTACTTCCTACTCGACCAACGTAACTTTATTCGTAAGCCAGCACTTCGCGGATGGTGAGTCGCGCCGCATTGCGGGCCGGCAAAATACTGGCAATTGCAGATAGAATCAAAACCAATGCAAGCCAGATTCCATATCCTATAAGCGTAAATACAACCTTGATCGGGGTTTCAAAAATCGTTACGCTGATAATCGTTGAAAGCAAATATGTAAACGGGACCGACAAAATAACAGCCAGCCCAAATGAGATCAGGCCGATCACCAATCCTTCAGCGATGACCGTGCGCATGATGGCACTGTCTTTGGCGCCAATCGAGCGCATGATACCGATCTCACGGGTGCGTTCGAGCACGTTCATGCTCATCGTGCCAGCCAGGCCCATGCTGCCGACAGAGGCTGTCAACAAAGCCATGATAAGCAAGAACGTTACCAGAATATCGAGGCTTTCGAGCGCGGTATCCAGCGATGCCAACCCGGCTTCGGCCTTGCGCACTTTGAAACCGTTATCACGCAAGTAACCGTCTAGATAATCAGCCATCGTGTCCTGATAGGCACGGTCGTGACCGGCTGTCACAACACGGTAGGAGTAAGAACGGTTACTCTGGTTATTCATGCGGGAGATGTACTCGAAAGGCGCATATCCGAGGGTGCCCTCCTGCCCAATGAACTTAAATATACCGACCACCTGCCAGTCTTCCTCCTGCCCGTTAACTTTCAGGTGCAGAGAATCGCCGATCTTCAAATCCGGAAATTCCGCAAAAATAGATTCACTGACCGTGAGTTTGCGCACATCATCCGGACGTAGCCAGCGGCCTTCTACAAGAATGGGTTTGACCAACAAACTTTCGGCAGGTGGCGCCAGCAGTGAAATATTATCGGCCACCGTGCCATCCGGTAACAGTGCTTCCACAGATGCGAATTGCCAGCCTTCCACGTATTCCACCCCATCCACCTGCATCAGGTATTGTTCCACCTCGCGCAAACGATATGCCTCGTCAAAATCCACAGTGACATCCGCCCGGAAGTACTGGCCGATAGAGCCCATATAGTCATACAGGGAAACACGCACGTTGAACACCGCGATGAAGATCGCGCCGCCCATGGTCAGCGTGAACAAAGTCAATATCAGACGTCCACGGCGTCGAAAGGTATTACGCAGGGAGATCAGCAATGGACGTGGAATGTGGATACCGCGTCGTGCCAATGCATTTGTGACACGAGTCTGGAAGCGCTCCCACCGAGACTCCCGCTCTTCCCCTCCTTCGGCCTGATTCTCGTCCATCGTCAAATCCCCGCTGATAGCGCGCAGCACTGTGACACGGGAACCGTTGATCACCGGAGCCAGGCCTGCCACAATCGGCACCAGCAATCCCACTATGATCTGGATAACGAAGGCTATCGGCACGATGCGATACCCCAACAGGCTAAAGCTCATCTTGTCAGCGATGAATTCTGACAGCCAGTAGGCCCCCTGCCCACCTAACGGTACTGCGATCAACAAGGCTAACAGGCCAAAAACAAGGATCAGCACAAAGTACATTCCGAGTACCTGACGGTTGCGCCCGCCCACCAACTTGATCACACCGATGTGGCGCATATGCTGATTGAGTAAAGCGCTCAACGTGTTAGCGATCAACGAACTGGATAGAAAGACAATCAACACCCCCAACGCCATCAGGATGCCCAGCACAGCATTGATGATGGATGCCAGCGGATGCTCGTGTGTTTTCGAGAAATTTGTCCGCACAACAACATTGCCGGCATTTTCGATCCGATCCTTTAACTCTCCTCCCACTTCACGAATATGATCCATGTCATCCTGGTTTTCGGAGACGGTGGCATAAACGCGGTTGAACAGTTCCTGCTGGCGCAGCGTCAGCAGGGTATCCATCGTGACATATGCAAATGGGGGCGCCAGAAAATCGTCCGCACCGGTGGACGGATCCAGCACAATGCCCACTACTCTCAGAGATTTGGTCGTGCCATCGGGTAACTCGAAGAGCAATTCCTGACCAACCTGGATATCCAGATCATCGAGCGCATCCCGCTCCAGAATGACTTCATCCTTTCCGGGCTTGATTTGTCCGGATATCAGGTTGAGCAAATTGACTTTATTTTCATCGAAATCTTCTACTGCGATGATGTCTAACGTAGTCCACTTCTCACGGTCCATCTCACGGACGCGCATGTTGACCACACGACGTCCTTCAGCATCTTCGATGCCGCGCGTGTTGCGAATGGTGGTGAGCATGTCATCATCGAAATCATCCATGCGAAATTCGATGTTGGCCGGGTTGTTGGCTGCATAGGTGACGCTCATGTCATTGGAAATAATGACATACGTACCGGCAATCACACCAATAGAAAAGACACCCACAGCGATGGATAACACCACCAGCAATGTGCGACCTTTATTTTCAAACAGATCGAGAAATACTTTACGCCAGCGAGGTTTCATGTTTATCCAAACAACTTCCACTTCTTACGCCGGTCAACGGCCTTGTGTTCCTGCAAACGATCCTGAACAACGTTGGAAATCGCTTCCTGCGTCAGCGGAGATTCGTCCAGCATCTGATTAAAGTCAGCCCGTGAGAGCGCCAATAATTCCACCGGACCTTCTGCCGCAGCGCGCACATTGGCAATCGACTTGCCTCCGCGTATCAACTCGATTTCGCCAAAGAAATCGCCAGGATTCAAACGTGCTAACAGCGTGTCATCCCGGCGTTTCCCTTGCAAAACAATATCCACTTCTCCCTTTTCGATCATAAAGAAGTATTCCACGCGTTCATCCCGGCGGATGATATTCTCGCCTGGTTGGTAAACATGCCGTTCCAGCTTGCGCGTGATCTCCAACATCTGCGGGTGAGTAAGCAGGGGTAGAGCGCCCGCAACGATCTCATTGATCAAGATGCCATCCGAGATAGTCACCGTGCGAGAGACTCGTGAAGTCATGGATGGATCGTGCGTCACCATGACGATGGTTTTTCCGCTTTCCACCAGTTCTTCAAATAAATCGATGATGGCTTCCGCCGCACGGGAATCGAGGTTGCCGGTCGGTTCATCAGCGACGATCAAAGGCGGGTTTGTCGCCAGCGCGCGCGCAATAGCCGCTGCCTGCTGCTGTCCCGTCGAAACGGACAGGGGTAAGGTATGCGCCTGATTTTCCAGCCCGACCATTTCAAGCAATGCCATCGCCTTTTTGGGGCGTTCTTCAAAATCATACATACCGACATAATCCATGGGCAGCATCACGTTTTCGAGCAATGTCAGCATCGGCAATAATTGAAAAAACTGGAACACGATCCCCAGGTTCTTGCCACGCCACAGCGAACGCTGGCTCTCGGTCATTTTGTAAATATCCGTACCACCGATCACCACCTGCCCGCTGGTCGGATGGTCGATACCGGTGATCATGTTCAACAGCGTGGATTTGCCCGAACCAGACTTGCCCACAACAGCGGCGAATTCTCCGCGCTTGATGGTCAGGTCGATACCCTTTAATACAACGAACTCACCGGCAGCGTTCTTGAACGTTTTGACCACGTCCCGCATCTTGATTAACTCATCTGCCGACGTTTGGAGAGCAGTGGATTCGACTTGAGCAGCTACCATAGCCACCGCCGCTTCTTTTTCCCCTTTTCAACGGTATCATCCCCATTGGGGATTTCCGTTTCAGGAGCAGATTCATCCTCTTCAACGGGATCAGCCAATTCCCCGTCCGCGATGCGCAGGATGCGACTGAAGCGTGGCGCAATGGATTTGTCGTGCGTCACCATAATGATGGTCTTGCCCTGTTCGTCCACCAGCCGCTCGAACAGTTCGAAGATGTGGTCCGATGTGACCGAATCCAGGCTGCCGGTGGGCTCGTCCGCGATCAAGATGGGCGGATCGTTTGCCAGCGCACGTGCAATTGCCACGCGTTGCTGCTGTCCACCCGAAATGAACGAGGGTAATTTGTAAGCGTGCTCCTCCAGCTCAACCATTTCGAGCAGTTCCAGGGCGCGCTCTTTGCTTCTACGCGGGTGATACAGGCCGCATAAATCCATGGGCAGGGTCACATTTTCGATCAAGCTCAACATGGGCAACAACTGAAAAGACTGGTAGACAATTCCCATCGTCTGCCCGCGCCAGAGCGCGAGTTCGTCCTCATCCAGTTGATGAACGTACTTTGCTTCCCCATTCGTGTGCACAACCACTTCCCCGGTGGTGATGTCGTCCACCCCGGTGATCATATTGAGCAACGTGGATTTGCCAGCCCCGGACTTGCCGATGACACCCAGAAACTCGCCCTGCTGTACTTGCGTGTTGATGCCTTTTAAGGCGGTAAAATCACCAGCCGCTGTCGAGTAGACTTTTATTACGTCACGCAGGTCGATCAGGGCGGGCGTAGAATTCATAGATGTAGTAACTTGTAAGGTTTCGCTAGAGGCAGTCACAACTTCCTCAAAATCCAATCGGTCATATAGGTAAATTCAAGTCGAAATTTTGCTGAACATCTATTATAATAGACTTTGTTTAATAATAGACTTTGTCTATTATAATTAGGTATTGTTTTTTGTCAACCACGCAGTATTAAAAAATTCTATCAAAATTCATATAACATGCAAAAGAAAAACAAAATTGACCGACGCGTTCAGCGCACAAGAAAAGCATTGCGGAGTGCCCTGTTGGAATTGATCAAGGAAAAGGGATACGATTCGATCTCGGTCGAAGAAATCACCCAACGTGCCAACCTGGGCAGAGCAACTTTCTACTTGCATTACAAAGACAAGGAAGACCTGCTGGTTGATGAATTCAGCGAACTGGCCAATGAACGTGCACGCGCACTTTCGGAAATCCCCTTTTCGGAGTGGCTGCCGGATCTGGAAAATCCAGATCGAGCTATTGAGAATAAGATTCTCGAACCCCTTTTGATGGTTTTCCAACATGTCGCAAACCACGCCGACATTTATCGCATTCTCCTGCAAAATGAAAAATCGGATCGCACCCTTGAACGCATTCGAAAAATCGTCTCACAATCCATTACCGAATTCTTGCAGACAAAGGTTGAGAGTGACCCCATCCCCATCCTCTTTGAAGTGCCAAGCGAACTTTTATCCGCTTATTTCAGTGGGGCCTTATTAAGTTGTGTGGATTGGTGGCTGGAGCAGGGAGAATCCTATTCACCGGAAGAAATGACGCGCATGTTCCAGCGGCTTTTCTTTCCGGGGGCGAGGAATATTTTAGGGGTATCGAAAACTGAAATGGATTAATGATAAAATTTTCACATGGCAAACATAGAACATTTGCTTAAAACTCGTAAAAAAGAAATATTGAAAATTGCTAAAGAGCATGGGGTAACCAGCATACAAGTCTTTGGTTCAGCAGCTCGAGGAGAAAGCAAATCAGGTAGCGACATCGATTTTCTGGTAGAGGTCGGACCGAAACATTCACCCTGGTTCCCCGCAGGATTGATCGCAGATCTTGAAGAACTGCTTGGTGTTTCTGCTGACGTCGTTACAAAAAACGCGCTACATTGGTATATTCGTAAAGATATCCTGGATGAGGCTCGCCCCCTGTGAAAGACGATAAATTATATTTGCCCCATATCAAAGAAGCAATTGAATGGATCGAAGAATTTACAAACGCTGGCGAAACTGAATTCTTTGAGGATCGCAAGACACAGGACGCTGTTTTACGGAATTTGCATACCCTTTCTGAATCCACGCAGAAACTCTCTGATGCATTAAAAGAAAAATACCCAGAAGTTGATTGGCGTACAATCGCTGCCTTTCGTAATGTTGTGGTTCATGACTATTTAGGCGTTGATCTTAATCGAATTTGGGATATGTAAAAGACGATTTGCCAAACCTTAAAAAAAATCAATATTATTCTTGATGAACACTAATTATTGGAATGCCAAATTAGATTTTCATTAGAGGACATAATCAATAGAAAGTCTAATCTTCACAAACATACGCTCCTTCGCCAGGCGGGCCGCATCTTCGGGATGCGGCTCTCCGTTTTCCACACGCACACCCAGACCCTTTGCAGCCATCGGGATATGACGGACATATTCGATCACCTGTGCTGCCACAGCTTCTTCATCCAAAATAGCTTCAGCAAAGCCATTAACATCCCTGCCACGGATGCGCAACGCTACCTGCGCACCATCCTGCACATTGCGCCACCAGGTGCGCTCACGGTGAGAAATGACCCACAAGGTATCTCCATCTCGATAAAAGCCAACCGGCGTGGTGTATTTCTTTCCTGTTTTACGACCTGTGACTGTGATCAGCATCGTATCCCCCATAAAGACATACAATGGGGTACGCAAAAAGAATTTGATGAAGTCGTTTCCGATCATAATATTTCCCTAAACGGAGTCAAAAGTCTCCAAATTTTTCCAACGTCAGGAGAGGTTGAGTCCAATTATTAGACTCCATACACCTGATCCGGCCCCAGGATTTCGGGCATGCGCCTTCTCAGGGCCTTCCGTGCTTCGTAGCACAGGTGGCAGGCGTCAGCGTAGTCCGCTTCGTGGGGGAGACCGTACTCCGTCACCAATGCGACAGGGCCACCGTTCATCAAAGGTCCGCAAACGGGATGCACGTTCGCATCGTATTCAGCGCAGATGTCCCTCAGCGGTTTCTCGAACAGATTGCCGATCGAGATTCCCTGGCAGAGATGCAGGTTGCCCAGCGGATCGAGGTGCACGCGCCCGGGGTCGCGCAAGTCTTCGTGCGGGCATTCGGTGAAAGTCTCCCAGGGGCGCTTGGCTACACGCGAGACCAGTTTTTCGACAGCCCGCCCACGGAACATGACTCCTGCATCTGATTCGATCTGTCCATGGCTGCTGGGGGCATCTACCTCCTCCGGCTGCGCCACACTGATGGTTCCCACCGGAATACCCAATTGTTCTGCGGCATCCACTGCATTTTGAGCCTGGTGCAGCATCTTTTCGCTGTAATGGAAAAGATCACAACTGATGGATAGATCGTCGAGCTTTCCAGCCAACGGCTTGAGCCAGACCAGCGCATCTTCCCTGGTGTGCGCCCAATATCCGTTGGATACGACTCCCACACTGAATCCCATTTCAAAAGCCATCTCAACTCCGCGAACGAGCAGAGCATAATACAGGAACGGCTCGCCGCCTTCGAAATAAATCGACTCGACACCCGCTGCTTTAGCCTGCTCCAAAATGGCTTCGTTCTGCTCCAGCGTGAGCGTGCCTGACTGCCAGGGACTGCCCCACACAAAACAATGCTCGCACTCGAAAGTGCATTGATACGTCAATAAAATGTGAATTCCTTTCAATTCCATCTTGGTCTCCTTGGTTCATTTTCAGTGTAGCGAAAATTAAGGAGAAAGTCACGGGTCGAATATCACCTTCGAGGCTATAATAAATCCCACATTCTTATCTCTGTTTTCAAGAACAAAGGGAATATGGGAAGAAGTTAAAAACAGGAGGCCTTATGTCGAACGTCTACGAATCGAAACACCCACTGGTGGCCCACAAACTCAGCCGCATGCGCGACAAGAACACCAACCCCAAGAAATTTCGCGAATTCGTACGCGAAATCGCCGCCTTACTGACTTACGAAGCCACCGCTGACCTGCAAACGGTTCCTCGCGAACTGGAAACCCCGCTTGAAAAAATGACCGGACAGGAACTCCAGGAAAAGATCGGGCTGGTGCCCATTTTGCGCGCAGGGCTTGGGATGGTGGAAGGTGTTTGGGAGTTGATGCCCAGCGCCGAAGTCTGGCACATCGGTCTGTACCGGGACGAAGAAACGCTCAAGCCGGTGGAATATTACAACAAACTACCCATTGAACCGACGGTCTCCGTGTGCCTCATCCTCGACCCGATGCTTGCGACTGGCGGTTCGGCTACTGCCACTGCTGAGGTGTTGAAGCGCTGGGGCGTCAAGAAGATCAAGTTCGTCGGGCTGATCGCTGCGCCGGAAGGTATCAAAACCATGCAGGAAGCGCATCCCGACATTGACATTTACCTGGCCGCGATCGACGATCACCTGAACGAGAACGCGTACATCGTCCCCGGCCTGGGTGACGCGGGCGACCGACAGTTTGGAACAGGATAAGTCAGCATGCAAGGGAAAGACCTGCTATTGGACTTGCTCGACGACAACACCAAAAGAGTCCACCAGCTTTTAGACGAGATATCAGAAGATTGCCTGTACTGGCAACCTGATCCGGATGCCAACAGCATCGCGGTCACGCTCTGGCATGTAAGCCGCGTGTTCGATGTCTTCTTGACGCAGCACATTAAGAATCAATCCAACGAAAAAGAAGTTTGGTTTCAGAGTGGCTGGGTCGTAAAGACCGGTTACGATCCGAGCGGGTTGGGAGTCAATGGCTGGGGTATGCTGACAGGCTACAGCCTGGATGAGATGCGGCAAATCCCGAGGTTCGGAATAGAAATTCTGCGCGGGTATTATGATGAAATGGTGGCCGTCACCCAAACCTATCTGAAAGATACCAGCGAAGAGGAATTGGCCCAACCTGCCCCCGCCTTTGAGGGGAAGCGCACAAAGTTTTACTGGGTCAGGCATCCGCTCTTTGACCTGACACGTCATGTCGGCGAGATGCTGGCGCTCAAAGCCATGTGGAAGCGAGCGCAAGGCTCAGGCAGTGAGTGATATGAGTAATTATTCCAGCAGCGATCTCGAATGCCCTCATTGTGGTGCAACCTTTTCCTACGAATTGACCCGATGCCCAAACTGTGGCGTCAATATCTATTTTCCGGAAGATGAGGAAGAGGGAGAGTTCGGCCAGGCGTTCTCCAGCTTTGTCGATATGTTTCGCTTTCCGCTGGGCACCCTAGCCGGATGGGCTGCAACTATCGTGCTCAGTTTTTCGTTATACCTCCCCATCCGCTATGCGTTCACCGCGCCACAATCTCAATATGTGCTCTACGCTATCGTAGTTGCCTGCGTTGCGGTGGGGACTTTTGCGGGAGGTTTTGCCGCTGTCAGGGTGGCAAAGGAAAATGTTATTCTGAGCGCTTTGCTGGTTGGGCTGGTGGGTGTTGGAGTTGCCATCGTAATCCTGCTGCGCGAGTGGGGGAACGTGCTTCCCTTCCCCAGCGTAACGGTAGGCTGGTTGCTCATTCTGGGGGCTGGATACGCCGGCGCAAAAATCGCTGAAAAATTATTGCAAAAAGCCACTGTTGAAACCCTGTTTGTTGTTCCCCCAACTGAAGAAAATTTATATCAGGATCTGTTCATCAGAGTTGGGTATGACCATAAGGTTGCCAAACGCCTGATCGAATATGAACGTCAACGCACGCCACAGGCCACACGCTCGCAACTGATCCGCAACGCTATCCAACGCTGGGAACACGATAATCGCACAAGCTAAAATATCAATCGAGGTGTTATGAACGCAATTGCTGAATTCACCATAATCCCTATCGGCGTGGGAGTCTCGTTATCGAAGTACGTTGCAGTGTGTGAACAAATTTTGGAAGAGAGCGGATTGTCCTACGAATTGCACGCCAACGGCACCAACCTGGAAGGCGAGTGGGACAAAGTCCTGGACGCCATTAAAAAATGTCATGAAAGACTGCATGAGATGGGCGTGCCGCGCATCGCCACCCAGATCAAAATCGGTACACGGACGGACAGAGCGCAAGAGATGAAAGATAAAATAGAAAGTGTGCGGGAGAAGCTATGATTGTCACTGAGCGGAGGACTGAACGACAGTGAAGGTCGCAGTCGAAGTGCGTGCTTCAAGTTATCTACACTTCGATTACGGGCTACGCTTCCGCTCACATTGTCCTGGTGTCCTACGGGAGTGAAAAGAAATTATGTGGAAACTAGCTATTTTCATTATTTCAACCGGCCTGCTGATTTATATCTCCCGAGCCTCCCTGCGTCAACCCAACTCACATGGTTTCTACCGTTTCTTCGCCTGGGAGAGCATCCTGTTGTTATTCCTGCTCAATGTGGAGCAATGGTTCGTCGATCCGTTTTCCTGGCAGCAACTGATCGCGTGGACTCTTCTTTTCGCAAGTTTGGTACCGTTGATCTTCGGCGTGCGTTCCCTGCGCGAACGTGGCAGACCGGCCAGGGAGCGGACAGGCGACCCCAGCCTGCTGGCTTTCGAGAAAACCACAACTTTGGTAACCACCGGCGTCTACGCCTACATCCGCCACCCGCTGTATAGTTCGTTGTTGCTGCTGACCTGGGGCACTTACTTCAAAACATTGAGTCTCTCGAGCACAGCCCTGGCGCTGGTCGCCACAACATTCCTGATCGCAACTGCCAGAGCAGACGAAGCCGAATGTATCCGTTTTTTTGGAGGGGTGTATCAAGAGTATATGCAAAGGACAAAGCGGTTCATTCCGTATTTGTTTTGATAAACCTGTTTACAAACTATGACTAGAGAAAGAGTAAAGACATGAAAGCAATGGTGTTGAACGAACTAGGGGAGATCAAATCGAATCCTACCCCCCTCAGCCTGCAACAGGTCTCGGAGCCGACACCCGGCGAGGGTGAGGTGCTGATCAAGGTTTCAGCCTGCGGGGTGTGTCATACCGAGTTAGACGAAATCGAAGGCCGTACTCCACCGCCGGAATTGCCCGTTATCTTGGGACATCAAGTAGTCGGGACAGTCGAACAGGTCGGACGGACCTCACAAGTCAAAAAGGGTGAGCGCGTCGGTGTGGCCTGGATCTTCTCGGCCTGCGGTCATTGTGAACACTGCCAGGCCGGCGAGGAGAATCTGTGCGACCAGTTCCAGGCCACCGGGCGGGATGCGGATGGCGGCTATGCTCAATACATGACCGCGCCCGCAGGTTTCGTCAATCCCATCCCCGAACCATTGTCAGATGCGGAGGCTGCGCCGCTGCTGTGCGCCGGGGCGATCGGGTACCGCTCACTGCGACTGGCAAATATTCAGGACGGGGATTCGCTCGGGCTGACCGGTTTCGGTGGGTCCAACCATCTGGTGCTCAAAATGGCCAAACACAAGTATCCTAGTACCGATATCTTCGTCTTCAGCCGCAACCCTGACGAGCAGGAATTTGCCCGCTCGCTGGGTGCAGTTTGGGCGGGAGAGATCGATGCAACTTCTCCGCAGAAGCTGAACGCGATCATCGATACCACCCCAGTCTGGAAGCCCATCGTGGAGGCGCTGAGAAATTTAGATAAGGGTGGCAGGCTGGTGATCAATGCGATCCGCAAAGAAGATGTCGATAAAGATTATCTGCTCAAACTGGACTACCCGTCGCATCTTTGGTTGGAGAAGGAGATCAAGTCCGTCGCCAACGTCACCCGGACAGACGTGCGCGAGTGCTTGAAGCTGGCTGCCAAGGCGGGCATCCGTCCGGATTATCAGGAATACGCGCTGGATGAGGCCAACCAGGCGTTGGTGGAATTGCGTCAGGGGAAAATACGGGGCACAAAAGTGCTGCGCATTGATTAACAATCCTTCGCAAAGAAAGCCGATATCTTTTCCTTCAATCTACGTAAGTAAGGTTAGATTAGAATGGAGTATCCATGGACAAGAACAAAGTAGCCGTTAGCGTGGGAATCCGTCTGCTTCTGGCCATTCCGATGCTGGGATTGATCTTCTTCCTGCCTGCCGGGACGTTTGACTATTGGGAAGCCTGGGCTTACATGGCTATCCTGTTCATCCCGATGACCGGGATGCTGTTCTACTTTCTCAAGACTGATCCGGAGCTACTGGAGCGCCGCATGCGTACACGCGAACAACAACGGCAGCAGGGCATCCTGATGACGATTATGGTGATCTTTTTCCTGGGAACTTTCCTGCTGCCGGGTTTCGACCGGCGCTTTGGATGGTCAGATCCACCCGTATGGCTGGTGATCGCTGCCCAGGCGTTGGTGTTCCTGGGATATCTTTCGTTCTTCTTCGTGCTGCGTGAAAACAGTTATGCTTCGCGGGTGGTCGAAGTCGAGGCAGACCAGAAGGTCATTTCAAGCGGACCGTACGCCGTGGTGCGTCACCCGATGTACACCGGCGTTTTGTTGATGTACGGCATTTCGCCACTGGCGCTGGGTTCCACCTGGGGGATGCTGCCAATGATTCTCCTGCCAATTTTTTTGGTGGCACGCATCCTGAACGAGGAGAAGGTTTTGCGCGAGGAGTTGGAGGGGTACAAGGAATATACGCAGAAGGTAAGATATCGATTGATCCCGGGATTATGGTAGACATATCCCAATGAACAAGATCGAAGCACAGAAAATCCTACATGAAGAGTTGCTAGCTTTTCGAGACAAGAGTTATGAGGAGCTTCAATATTTAATGGGATCGCCACATGTGGTTGAAAGAAATGGCGCCAGTGGGACTTCTTATGTGATTGAGATCGAGGTGTTCTGGGATAACCATCAGAAGACAGGCGGCAATTTGAGAGTGATCGGTTCTATCGACGATGGAAAAATTCTCTCATCGCTTACGCCAATCTCATCTGACTTCATCATGAATTCGGACGGTAACTTCATCGGAGAATGAACTCAGACATATGCTGCCTCAATATCCAACCACCATCCCTGTCGAAATCCGCGACTTCCCCAAATGGCACCGCGGGCGGGAAACGTACGCTGTCTGGGTGCTGCGGGTGGGTGATGCTTCCATTCTCGATATATTCAAATCCGCCCAGAAACATCTCAGCAGGTATCTGCTTGAGCCATATCGTCGTCAGCCACATATCACGCTGTTCGTGTGTGGTTTCTTAGTGGACGCTCCACATTACAATGACGATTTCACTTCTGCACAATTGCAAGCTCAGCGCTACGTCATGGAACAGGCCCAATGTAAACCATTTGAAATCGAGATTGGCGGGTTGAACAGTTTTGCTTCTGCACCGTTCCTTGAGGTGCGCGATCCGGATAACGGCATCGCCCATCTGCGAGAGATCCTGGCCTGTGGAGGCCGGGAATTTCGCACCGCACCTTACCGGCCGCATCTGACCGTTGGGTTATATGGAGGCGCATTCGATAGCCAGGAAGTGACCGGTCACCTGTCAGAGTTTCCGTCCGATCCAATACGTTGGAAAGTTGAAAGCATCACACTGGCAACGTACCGGGCACGAGAAATCGCCGGGCCCCTCATCTATCAGCATAAAGTATCATTCATCCAAGAATAGTTCTCGAGCGTAATTGACGGTGTGGACCCCACCTGGAACAATTTGGATGAATTTGAAGAAATGAAGGCTACGACACTATGACCTTTCAAAAAGATCCTGAACACTACGAAACCAAAAACTTGCGCAAACTGGTTAATTTCAGCGATCAACGCGTGCTGGAGGTGGGCTGTGGCGAAGGCCGTCTGACATGGGAATATGCCCATTCGGCGAAACAGGTAGTGGGGATAGATCCGGATTCGGACGCCGTCCGGGTAGCGAACTACGATATGCCCGATGACCTGCGCAAAATGACAACCTTTGCCTGCGCCAGTTCACTGAAGCTACCCTTCCCGCACGAGAGCTTTGACATCGCGCTGCTCTCCTGGTCGTTTTGATGAATTGAGCGGGCGGGCATGGTGCATGCCCTGGAAGAGATCAAACGGACACTCGTTCCGCTCGGACTCCTGATCGACTTGCGTCCGTTATTGGGAGGTTGGCCGGTCGAAATCGCCTGGACGAACGAATTCCGCGAAGTAGGCAAGTTGACGGACGCGCCCGAGGGGCTGGCCGATGACGAATCCGCCAACCGCGCTATCGATGAAGCCGTCTACCGAGGATGGTTTTCGCTGGAGGGCGGGGAACGCTTCTCGCTGTTCTATTCCTGGGATACGCCCAATGACATGTTGGATTTTCTGCGCGAAGAATGGGATGGGTTTGTAACTTTAGATGAAGAAGTAGCTCGAGCGGCAAAATCAACCTGGGCGGTGGCGAATGCGGACGCGCGCATCCGTGTGAGGGTGGATATGCTTATCAATCGCTGGAGGAAAATTAAGTGATTTAAACCAATCGCTTGTATAAGGGGGTGATATCCAGTATATTATTTTTAGATTATTCGTATCCCATTTTATAAGGATTCTTCCATGCCCCTGCGCTTAATGGAAATATTTTTGCCTGAAATTGACGATAGTACAATCAAAGAACTATTCGAAAATGAAACTACCCTAGATTACTGGCAGGAAGAGACTTCGAGTGGTAGTGTATTAATCAAGTTGCTCATCTCCGCAGATAAAACAGAAAAGATTCTCGATCGATTGGAAGAAAAATACGGGAACAGAGAAGGTTTCCGTGTGTTCCTGTTGCATGTCGAAGCGACAATTCCGCGCGTCGAAGAAATCGAAGATATTACCAATTCGAATGGGACCGAAACGGCGCAGAACCCCGAAGATGAGAAAGATCATCAGGAACGGATCAGCCGGGAGGAACTGTATGCAGACATTGTCGACAGCGTCAAACTATCCAAAAATTACCTGACGCTGGTCGTGATCTCATCCATCATCGCCGCCGTCGGGCTGATGCAAAACAGTGTTGCCATCATTATCGGTGCAATGGTCATCGCACCTTTGCTTGGGCCAAACGTTGGACTGGCATTGGCTACTACTCTTGCAGATTTCGATCTGGGAAAAGCTGCCCTGCGAACTGGTTTAGCGGGTCTGACAATTTCCCTGGGGCTTTCTATTCTGGCAGGCCTGATCTTCTCCATTGATCCTACAATCCACGAGATCGCCACCCGGACGAACGTCCTCCCCACCGATATTCTTGTGGCCCTGGCTTCAGGCAGCGCCGGGGTGCTGGCGTTCACCAGTGGGGTTGCTACAGCGCTCATCGGCGTAATGGTTTCCGTAGCTTTGCTGCCACCACTGGTCGTGTTTGGAATGTTACTCGGCGCCGGGCATATGCCGGAAGCGCTGGGCGCCCTTCTGCTGGTAGGCACGAACATCATTTGCCTGAATTTAGCCGGGGTGACGACGTTGTTCTTGAAAGGCATCCGTCCACGCAGTTGGTGGGAAGCGGATAGAGCCGGGCGGGCTTCGCGTTTTGCCATCGGATTGTGGTCTGTGTTGCTGGTGTTATTGGTGTTTATTGTGTATTTGTCACAGCGGTAAGGTACTTTTCCAAATTTTCAAAAAACTGATACTCTTTGAGGGTCTTTGACAGTAACGCGTGGGTATTCTTGCTGAAATTCAACCAAAGGAGAAACTTGCATGCCCTTTACGTTCCTGTTTGTGTTGCTGGCTTTGCTTATTCTGGTCATAATCTTTGTGGCCATGTATATGTGGAAAGGACTGAAATCCGCGCTCATTGTCACAGGCATCACTGCCATTGTTTTAGCCGGGGTACTCCTGGCAGCGATCGGGGTGATTGTCAGTTCAATGCCAAATTGAGATTTTTCGATTCGCTCGAAAATGCATGGAGACCGTCCTTCATCGGAACGGTCTCTTTTTTTCCAATTCCCCTTCCAACTAACAGATCATCTATTTATGAGTCAACATCACTGGCTGAATCAGGATACCAGGTTGGGCATTCTAAAAGAACAAACACCTTGACATGCACCTTATTTTTATATAATATGTAATTATACGACATGTCGATTAGTGATATATTCAAGGAATAGATTTCTCACCCCGACCTTAGAGAGATATAAAGGTATTATTGTTTGTTTCATAATCGGATATCAATGACAAAACTATCGGACAAAAACAAACAAAACTGGCGCATTGCAAGCCTGGTCTTGCTCATTCTGGTATTGTACGGTCCCTGGACGTACGATGTCATCTATGTACCAGTAAAATACCCTTGCAATCCACCAAGTATCCGTCTTGAAAGTGATTATTGTGGTATGCCGTTATCAGGTTTACGTGTGATCTTCTATTTGCTCGAAGCCTTCATCTCCATAAGTATTGGATTTGTTACCGGAACTATCCTTTTCGCTGATAGAGCCCGTGAATATCTTTTCATACTTTTTGTTCTCTTACCCCTATTGCCTTTTTTCGGTACAGCACTTGTGATCTTAAAAATTAACTCCCGCCGCCGACAGATATTCCACCTTCTAACATGGAGCCTGGCATTTATCTTGGGTTCGTACTGGTCCCTCATCACTATCGTTAACCCCCATCCACAAAAATGGCGTTTATGGGGTCTCTGGTCTTATATGGGGTTGACAATTGGTGTGTTACTTCTAGAAATATTTTTTGTTGCAACTAAAAAGGAACTATTCACTGATCGAAAAGCCGCATATGATGTTTGACTGCAATTTCCAATTAAAGTTCGAATGCCGTCCGCTCCGGCACCGAACCTTCGGCCTGCCCTCGTTAGATAAGCCTCTGTCAAACCAATTTTAAAAATGTCGCTATGAATGCTTTTACTGCGCTGCTAATGGGGGTTCTCCCTCTAACCCTGTTTGCCTGGATGGGGGCAAAAGTTCGAACAGAAACAGACGAGAAGCAGGCTACCGAGCGTTGGCTGCTCTTCCTCTTGGGCCTTGTCACATTGCTATTGGCAGGGATGTTGGTTTTGATCCTTTCATCCAACCAAACCCCTGCAGCTTTCTTCCTTATTCTGCCAAGTCTGTGGGGATCTCAGACCGCATTGTTCTTGTTCCTTTTTTCAAGAGACAGAACCTGGCCTCATAGTCACCTGTCCTGGTCTTTGTCGGTAATCATCCTGGGCCTACTCGTCTGGATTGGAATCGCGGGAGAGCCCTTCACAGTGCCACTTATCCTAGTTGGAAGCCTGCTAATCGCATTGGTATGGCAAGCCTGGATTTGGGTTAAGCACAGAGCGCTGGCAGCTTACTTCGTTCTGGTACTACTACTCTTGCTTGCCTTGTGGAGGGCAGACACAGCCCATCCGCTGTTCGAGAACCCGGCATGGCTATCTTCTGCCGTTCAAATTGTGTTGACACTCGCACCAGGAGCAGCCGTAATCGTCGCGGCACGAATCGTGGAGGCCGGCTTTAGGGACGAGAAATCCCTTAGCGTACTCAAGATTTCTTTGACAATCATCTCCGTCCTGATCCTCCTTGCCTTGATCGCTTATCAAACGATGTTATCCAGCATCTGGGATGTTGCCACGGATGGGTTGAGGGGTATCCTCCTGGTGGGAATGACCTCCCTCGCTGCGATGGCTTCAGCGCTCATTCTTTCTTGGAAATTGTCCGGTAGGCGCAAGTTGGCAGCCACCTTTTTCGCAGTGCTCGTGCCAGTGTTGATGATTGGTGCAGAACGACTCGGTACGCTCGACCGGAACGGGGTGTGGGGAACGCTGCCAGGACAGGTTACAGAATCCCGGGCGGAAAAGATCAACCGGGGCATCCAAAGATTTTACGCCGAAAACGATGCTTATCCACAAACCCTGAGTGAACTGACACCGCGTTACTTACTATACATCCCGGTTCCATACATCATCCCGGGGCAAGATTGGTGTTATGAGAGTGGCGTGAGTTATTACCGGCTTGGATATGTCTATCGTGAAATGTTTTCTTTGCCAGCCTCGGTTCGCATTCATGCAGCGGAGGGCGAACCGCCCGATTCTACCTGGGAGTGTGATGAGAAAGCTGCCAAATATCAAGACATCCCAGGCTATGGCAATTGAAATGCCAGACCAATCTCAATTCCCAAAGCCCTGGTGGCAGGTCGGCCTGACAGTATTACCGGGGCTGTTCATCCTACTCTCAGCAGCGCACCTCATGTTTGGAACCTTGATCGGCCTGAGCCTGGCGAGTTTCTGGGTGGCATTCAAGCGGCGAAACTTGTTCGATATCCCTGTCTGGGGGTTGATTCCGCTGGGATGGGTCGCCTTTCTGGTCCTCGCCTATATTCCATACAATCTGGGTTTTTATGGCATCAATTTGTCGTTGATCCTCATCAGCCTGCCGTTTTCAAGAAAGAGCGGTTTGAGCACCGGTCTGTTTGTTCTTCTTGGTGGAAGCTTTGCTGCAAATCTTGAAGTCGAACCAATTATCTATTTCTGGGACATCCCATTCTGGCGAATTGCTATCAGCGAAGGTTGGCTGGTGCTATCAATGATCGTAACACCAATCTGGTTCCTGCGTTCACGTAACATCTTCAACCAGGCATTGGGGCTGTTGCTCCCATTGGCTGCATACGTGGCAACTTTCGTTTATGCACTTAACAGGATCAGTTATACCCATCCGGAACGGTTCGACTTTTCCCTAAGCAATGCAATTTCCAAGTCGGAACCTTATATCGCTCAGTTGGCGATGCTTGCTTTTGCACTGTTGGCCTATGCATGGATTGCGTCGCGGACTCGCGTAGAAGAGGAAATGTAAAAAGAGTGCCATTTCTTGATCGAACTCCAACGTGTTCTGGTTGAGTTGGGACAAGGTTTTATTGAAGAGATGGAAATTATGCCATCAGAAAACACAACGCCAAGCAAAGCACACAGCACAATACTAATTGGTTCGCTCGTAATCCTGGGATTGGTGGTTCTAGGTCTTTTCCTGTTCTATGGCTGGTTGGTGACAATAGACAGCAGCGGGACCTTCCACAATGTCACTGACGTGGCTGATCTGGACGGTGACGGCGACCTAGACGTGGTCATGCACAATGTGCGTAACGAATCGGAATTCACCGCGTTTTCTGTCCTTACGCTTTGGTTTAATCTGGGAGATGGGCAATTCAATGCACAACGGCTTGGGGATGAACATTTTGGCGTCGGATATGGGCCAGGCTGGGCTTCCGCCGCTGGAGATGTGGACCTTGACGGGAACGTCGATTTGGTCATTTTCCCCGGATGGCAAGTAAGCTTACTCTACAACCAGGGAGGCCAATCCGGAGAATTCGGGAAGACTAGGGGGGTCAACAACCTGGGCGGGAATAGTCAATTCGGTTCGATCGCGCTAGATGACCTGAACGGCGATGGCCGGGTGGACGGTGTCATCGCCGGTTGCTGTGGGCGTCAATTCACTATCGATCCAGAGCGCAGCGTTCCAAACGTCTCCTGGACCTGGATTAATGCTTTTGACGGTAACGGATATCCCTGGTTCAAGACATCCCCTATCCCAGCCTTGGAGGGCCTGGCAATGCGGGATATCGCGCTGGGCGACTTGAACGGTGATACTTACCCGGACCTCTTCGCGGCTGTCCTGGCTTCGGGCCATGGTCAAAATACCGACCCATATGACCGGGTATTCTACAATGATGGGGAAGGCAACTTCAGCGACTCCGGTCAACGCCTGGGCGGATCTAACAGCACCGCCGTGGCGCTGGGTGACATGGACGGCGACAGTGATCTGGATGCGATGGTCGGAACCGAGACGCAGGCTCTCTTATGGGTCAATCAGGGCAGCCACGAAGGGAGATTTGCGCTAGCCGGGCAAACGCTTCCAGGCAATAAGATCAGGGATGTCTTCCTGTCCGATTTTGATTTAGATGGCGATTTGGATGCCATCGTTGCAGGTATTCGGGGTGCTACGATTTGGTGGAACGATGGACAAGGAATGCTTACAAAATCCAGCCAGCGCTTTCGATATACCAAACGGCATGGTGTAGCCGTCGGGGATTTCAACGCTGACAACAGGCCGGACATCTTCATCGCCGAATATTACAAAACGTACACGCTCTGGCTAAATCAAGGCGATGGAACTTTTCGGGCAGAGCACTAGAAAAACCCAAGCGACCCTTATCCTACATCCCAGCCCAACCAGCGGGCCAATAGTTTATGCAACAACATTATTGGCGGAATCAATAACCCATGCACGGCAGCGCTCAGACCAAAGAGGGTTGCTACGGAACGGAGGAAAGCATTCAGGGAGGGAGCCAGGTTGAGCATCATCCAGGAACCAGCACCCGCGAACAGTGCCAGTGCGAACAACACGATCACCGATACTCCCAATGGTAACCAGGCATGCCGGTCTGAGCGCGAGGGCAGCATGGTGCTGCTGATGGCGAAGGTCAGGTAAAACCACAGGGCGAAATCGGGGACATTCGGCAACAGAGTCACACCCATCCAGAACAGATTAAACTGCCCGTTGCGCAATACGTCCCAAAGCGGAATCAAATGCATACGGTAGATGGCGATATAAGCCACCACCAGATTGCCCAAAATCAATGGTGCCGCACCGATCAGCGAATCGCGCACGATGTCAGTCTCGGCCACTTCCACATAGCCCATACGCAGGTAGCCTTCCGGCATCATCTTGGGGATGACCGAAAAGTTTCGCGTGCGCACAAACAATACTTTGGCAAAGATAAAGTGACTGAACTCGTGTAAGATCACGCCGGGGAAGAACAGAATGGAAAAGATCGCCATAGTGAGTTGCGCGTTCCCCCCGGTGGCGATATACAAAGAAGCCTGAATCTCGCGATGCAACACGCGCTGCAAAGCGATCAACGGTAGCAGCATGAGCAGGAACCAGATCAGGCCGGGGAATTGGTTCAGCATAATGCGTAAAAGGTGTGAAGCAAGAAGTAAAAAGTGAGATAGTGCATCTCACTTTTTACTTCTTCCCGTTTTACTCTTTACTTCGCTGCCGCCTGCACAATCGCGATGAAATCGTCCGCTTTCAGGCTGGCACCGCCCACCAGCGCCCCATCGATCTCGGGTTGGTTGAAGAACTCGTCGGCATTATTGCCCTTGACCGAGCCGCCATATTGGATGCGGATGGCCTTGGCCGTGTCCGCGCCAAACAGATCGGCCAGCGCCGGACGGATGTAGTCCGCTAAAACGGCGTTGGCGTTCTCGCCGCTGGAAGCCTTGCCTGTTCCGATAGCCCAAATCGGTTCGTAGGCGACGATAATCCCCCCGGCTTTGGCGAGATCGACGTCAGCCAGTCCCTGGCTGATTTGGCGGTGGACAACTTCACCGGTCAGGTTTGATTCGTATTCGTCCTCGGTTTCGCCCACACACACGATGGGGGTCAGGTCATGTGCCAGGGCGGCATGTACCTTCTTGTTGACCGTCTCGTTCGTTTCACCAAAATACGCGCGGCGTTCGGAATGTCCGATAATCACGTACTGGCAGAATTCGGCCACCATATTGGGAGCGATCTCACCAGTATACGCGCCGCTCTCCTCCCAATGCAAGTTCTGTGCGCCCAGGCCGATGTCGGTGCCCTGTAATAGGGCCGAGACGGCCAGCAGTGCCGGGAAGGGCGGGCACAGGACTTTATCAACGCCTTCGATCTCGCGCAATTTAATACTCATCGAGAAGACCAGTGAACGGGCCTCTTCGACGGTTTTGTTCATTTTCCAGTTTCCAGCAACAATGGGTGTACGCATAGCTCTCTACTCCACATCCTTATTTATTTTTTGGTTAAAGTGAATTATATCCTTTAGTTTCGCGAAAATAAGGAGAGCATTGGAAATCTGGTAGGATAAGTTTGCACACAAATCCAGATACCAGGAAAAACCAATGCTCACAGCAATTGTACAACACTCACCAGACCTTGTCGCGTTT
>JASFRG010000013.1:0-49006 GCA_050115035.1 Anaerolineales bacterium
AAAAGCGGCGATGCTGGTCAGAATCAATGAAAAACCAAAAATAGCCAGAAATGCAAAAGGATGACCTTCGCCGGGCAGGTGGACGTTCATGCCGTAGAACGAGGCCACCAGGGTTGGCAAGCTGACGACAATAGTAAGCGTGGTTAGCACCTTCATAACCACATTGAGGTTGTTGGAGATGATGGATGCGAAGGTGTCCATGGTAGAGCTGAGGATCTCGGTCTGGATATTGGTGGTCTGAATGGCTTGCTGGTTTTCGGTGAGAACATCTTCCAGCAGATCTTCATCCTCTTCGTACTGGTTGAACATGCGCATGCGCTGCAGGCGCTCCATCATAAGGCCGTTGGAACGCAATGCAGTTGTGAAATAGACCAGGCTTTTCTGGAATTTGAGCAACTCCAGTATTTCGCGGTTGCGGGTGGATTTCTCGAGCTTGTCTTCCACTTGATCGACTGCCCGGTTGATCTCACGCAGGAATGCCAGGTAGCGCGCGGCGGTTTCGAGCAGTACATACAGCACGAAGCGATAACGCTTGGCAGTTTTGAAACCACGATATTTACCGTTTGTCAGGATACGGGTGATATGACTCTCGTGACGACAGATGGTCACGATGAGGTTGTCTTTGATGACGATGCCCATTGGAATCGTGGAGTAGGGAATATCGTGCGTTTCGCCCTGGAAGTGGGGGATGCGCAACAGGATCAGGGTGTAGCCATCATCCCGCTCAACACGCGCCATTTCATCCTGATCCAGAGAATAGGTGATCAGCTCTTGTTCGATTCCCCAGTCGACCAACTTTTCTTTTTCTTCCAGGTTAGGATCGGTAGCTTTGATCCAGCAACCATTGGTTGGATTTTCGATGGTTTGCAGCCCCTCGAGGGTGTTTTTGTAGATATTGAGCATGGCAGCCTCCTGTGCGTAGGTACATCACGCAGGAGACTGACTGCCTACGCTACGCGATGCAATTGTCCTTGTTAAATGCGTACCTTCCGCCGGGACTGGGCGGTTTACTGTCCGCAGGGGTAGGATCGCTCTCTTCTCGGTGTAACATTACGATTAATCCTTGCCAATCATATCTTGGCTGGCATATTTTACGACTGTTAGTGGATTTCTACAACCAATTGGGATGGTCAGAATTATTGCTCTATAATTGGCCGCAAGGCAAAAATGGCACCCTCATTATCACAAAAGATAAAGTCAAGGTATACGTGGGAAGAATTTGCAGCTGGCGTAATCCTGTTGCTGGGATTTGTGTTGCGCCTGCGGCAGTACCTCACCGGTCGCTCCCTGTGGCTGGATGAAGCCATGCTGGCCTTGAACATCGTCAATCGAAATTTTACTGAATTATTCCAGCCATTGGATTACGACCAGGGTGCGCCAATCGGATTTTTGCTGGTTGAGAAGATATTCAATGTGCTGTTTGGCGAACATGAATATGTTTTACGCCTGTTCCCGTTTGTGGTTGGGATCGCGGCTTTGGGAATATTCTACTTATTGCTGCGCCGAACGACTTCGGGCATCGGCTTGTTGATAGGTCTGACTTTATTTGCCATAAGTCCGGAATTGATCTATTACACATCGGAAGTTAAGCAATATATCCTGGATGTAGCCACTACCGTAGCTTTATTGTATCTGGCATTTCCCTTGTTTTCTGAAGATCATCAAAGGCAACATTCTATCTACCTGGGAATAGCCGGACTTCTGGCTTTATGGTTTTCTCATTCAGCGTTGTTTGTACTGGCCGGAATTGGCTTCGGATTGTTGATGCAAGCCTTACGAAAGAGAGAGCGCGGTCAAATTACCATAGTCTTGCTTTTAGGTGTCGCCTGGATGGCAAATCTGGGATTGCTTTATATGGCCTCATTACGGAATCTGACTCAAAACAGGTTTTTGCGAGAGTACTGGCAGGAGAATTTCATACCGGTTCCGCCCTGGTCAAACTGGAAGTGGTTCGGAAACTTTTTCAGTGGTCTGCTCAAAGACCAAATTGGATTATCGGTTGCGGCGTGGTTGGTATTTATTATTCTTATTTTAGGTTTCCTTTTCCTGTACAGGAAAAACAAAACTTACGCTAATATTTTCCCAGCTATTTTCTTTATCGCTTCTCTTGCCTCAACCTTATGGCTGTACCCGCTGGGTGGCCGTTTTTCCCTTTTCATGGTTCCAATGATCATCATTTTGATAGGAAAATCCATCGAAGCATTGGAACACTGGCTGCATACAAATAATAAATGGAGCATGCTGATAACCGCACTAATCGGAGTGTATCTGTTGTACGCACCGTTGACGGAATCGATCAATAATTTCGTCAATCCCAAGTTTTATGAACACATTCGCCCATCCATGGCTGCCCTTTCAGAGAACTGGCAGGATGGTGATGCTTTGTATGTCTCTAATGGAGCGGTACCAGCCTTCCGCTTCTATGCGGAGCGTTATGGACTGGGGGATGTTCACTATCAAACCAGTGTAACTTCCGATTACTTAGAACCCAATAAAATCTTGTCTCATATTGAGCCGCTAGATGGCAATGCACGGACATGGATATTGATAACGCATGTGTATGAAAAAGATGATTTCAACGAGAAGGATTTTTTGCTCGATTATCTTGACACAATCGGGAGCAAAAAGCGCGAGTTTCCGAGTTCAGGTACATCCGTGTATCTCTTTTTGTATGATCTTGCACAGTAGGTGGGAATTTCGCGATGAAAAAGGCACTTTAATTAACTTGACAAAAAGAACAAATGTTCTATAATATAAATATCTGATCCGTGCTGCATGGCTTTTCCAAAAAGGAGGTTGCCATGAACCGCTCTTTCCCCATTCAGTTGCTCCCCTTCTTGCGAGGTACTGCCCTACGGCGCGGTGCGCTGTTTGGCGGCATCTTAATTTCGGCGTTGCTGGCATTTGAAGTATTCAATTATTCGACCACCGACTTTGCACTACACGACGTACTTGGCGATTTGAGTTTCGCCGGACTGCGTTGGTCGACTGTGCTCTCAATCGCATTTTGCGGCATCGACTTTGCCGGGATTGCCCGACTCTTCACCCCTGAGAAGGGGCGCGACGAACCCGCCGAAGTTTGGTACCTTTTCGGGGCCTGGTTGCTGGCGGCGGCTATGAATGCCTGCCTTACCTGGTGGGGCGTATCGGTCGCCATCATCAACCACTCATCAGCAGGCAGTGTCCTGCTTGGTCAAACCACCATGATCAAGGTTGTGCCGGTCTTTGTTGCGATTATGGTCTGGCTGATTCGTGTCTTGATTATAGGTACCTTCTCGGTAGCGGGTGAGAACTTGTTCACTCAGGCCGATGACTATTCACGCCCACGGCGCCCCCAACACATAAGTCCGCAACCAGCTCGCACATCTACGCCATCATTCGTACGCCCGGCACCGAAACCACTTTCAGCAGTTCCCAGTAATAATCGGGCTTCCCGCATGGACCCAACCTACCACCCAATCGGTATGAATGCGCATTCCTATGATGAAGGGCAGGGTATGCGCCGACAGTAGAATTTCTTCTCCTTCTCCCCATCCAACCGTAAAGGCGGCCATTCAAGGCCGCCTTTACGCATAAAACCAAGATAATTGTCCGTTAAAATTCTTCGTCTGCCGGGCGAAAAGCAGTGAAATATGCCAACGGGCGATAGCCAAGCCGGATAGCCAATCCCAATACCAATTCCGAGGGCACCATCACCATATTTTGCAGACCCAGTTGGACAGCCTCGACCTGAGTACGCTCTAATAGCGCGGAACCGATGCGCAGTCCACGATACATCGGCATAGTGAAAATATGTTGCACATAACCCACGTTGGGATATACCGTGATCAATTGTGCCCATCCCACGGCGTGATCAGATACTTCGGCGTAGAAGTTGTGAACACTTTCATCGTCCAGGCTGTCGAGCGGAATGCGTTCGCCTTCCTCGGTAAGGCTTTCATTCGCAAATTCACCCTTGTGGATCGTGTCCGCTTTTTTGATGTTCGAGATATCGTTGCGTTGTTGCTTGGGCGGCAGATCTCGACTTAAAATGGGGCCCGTTCGGATGAA
Organism: Anaerolineales bacterium; assembly: GCA_050115035.1. Classification (GTDB taxonomy): domain Bacteria; phylum Chloroflexota; class Anaerolineae; order Anaerolineales; family Villigracilaceae; genus JAABUE01. Next base: position 4,051 of record JASFRG010000013.1, read on the forward strand.
GTCATACCCAAGTGAGATGTACTTCGCCTTGAGATCAGGCACGTTGGGTGAAGCGTGGAAAACGTTCAAAACAAACTTGTCTTCCTCACGCAGTGGGTAATTGCGGATGACTTCCGACACGGAGCGCGGATTCTGACTCAGCGCCAGAAATTCATACTGATATGGGGCAATGTGAGTATTGCCATATTTTGTAACCCCGATTGGGCCAATGGCTTCATAGGAAGTTTTGTATGCGATCCGATACGCGTGGTTGTAGGAAGCGATCATGGCCTCCACTGCCCACCAATCTTCGATCTTGACAATGAAGTCCATCATTCTTGATCTGCCAGTGTGGTTTCACCATGGGTGAGTACGTACAGGCTGTGCGATTTTCCATCGATGCGGTCAAAGATGAAATCGGTCACAAGATAGCCATCCGCAAAGGCGGTTTCGAAGAATTCGCGCGTGAAGAATCGCCAGTCACGGGCCAGGGCGAAATCAGCTTCTTTTATTGCTATGAAGTCAGACGGGATCTCAGCGAGCAAAATGGATCCGTCCGGGGCTGAAAAATGCTCGGGAGGGCGAGGCAGGCCATCGGTCCCGGTATGAAGCGAATAACATGGCTGCAGGTCAGCCTTGGTGAATTGTTCCAGGCTGAGTGTGCCGCGTGCGCGTTTGCCGAGTCTGCGTTCCACGCGGCGCGTATTCAGCCACCAATCCACCTGAAAGCGATCAGAAGGTAGACCTGCGTTCAAACCGTCACGCAAAGTGCCATATTCCGATTGCCGGTAGGTGTTGCAAACCGCGCCCAACTTGGCGATGTTGAGATAGGCATTACGGCTGAATAAGGGATCGTACGTCCAGGTGATGTGTGCCAACCCCTGGCGGCGTACCATTTGCCACTGGGCGCGCTTAAGCGCAAAGCCAAGACCTACATTACGCCAATCGGGATGGACGCCCATCATATGTGAGCAGTGCTTTGGTTGAGGGCCATCCGGGAGCATCTCGAGGCCGGGGAAGCCAAATACAAAACCAATCATTTCGTCATTGACAAAAGCGCCCATCACAATGCCCCCATTGTGGACAGCGGCAATAAGCATGTGCGTAGGCACGACCTCGGTCTCATCACCGGGCCAAACAATGCGCTGGAGTTCTTCGACAGCGGCCATCTCTTCGGGGGATTCAAGCAAGCGGATGATATATTCAGCCATACGATCAGCGTGTGGGTCGGATCAATTCCCGGATTCTGGAGTTTAATCTAGATATGAATTCCCTGATATTTTGCCACCATAGTGTGTACCAGGGTTTGTGAGTCAGGTAATCCAGCCGATAGGTGAAACGAGCTGGCATCAGTCCGAAGATGCGTGGCAGATTATCGACCGGGCAGGTGCGGTGGACAGCGTAATAATCGATCCAAAATGATGAAGCCGGAAAGTTGGGGACGAAGTTCTCCAGTGTGACGACCATCGCGCGCACAAATGGCGGCGGCAGAGATACCAGTACGCGACGCTTACCAATTACATCCATGATCTGTTCCAAAGTCTGCCGTAATGTGAAATATTCACTGCCCCCAACTTCATAGGTTTTGTCGACCATTTCCGGATTTTCCATAGCCCACAGCAGACAGGTAACTAGATCCTCTACCCACAGCGGTTGAATACGTGTCTGCCCATCGCCAGGCATGGGAAAAAAGATTGGCGCGCGGCGGATCAGCTTTGCAAGATTGGTGGTGAAATGGTCTTCAGGCCCATAAACGATAGAAGATCGCACGATCGTATGCGGGACTCCGGATTTGCGGATGTGTTCTTCAGCAATTCCCTTGGCCTTGTGCACGGGAAACGCCGAGGCCCGGTCTGCGCCGATGTGGCTCAGGTAAATGAACCGGTCCACACCAGCACTCTTGGCAGCCTGCGCCAGATTGCGGGTGCCCTGGATGTCAGTGCCCAGCAGGTTGGCGTTGCGTCCATCGTGTTCCGAGCCTGCAAGGTGAATAACAGTATCCACATCCCGCAGGGCAGCGCGCAAGCCGCGCACGTCCCCAAGACCTACTACGGCCACTTCCACCGGCAAGCCTTTTGGCAGACGCGGTGTCCGTGATGATGGACGCAGCAATGTCCGCACCGGATAGCCAGAATCGAAGAGTTGACGCACGAGCGCGCGTCCGATAAACCCGGTTCCGCCTGTGATCAGGATCATGTGCGAAATTATAGCAGGTTGGTAACAAAATCGCGGTTTTGCGATTTCAGTCGTTGGTCAGCTTTTTAAGCGCCCTTACCAACACCTCGACAGATTTTTTATACTCATCCAGTGAAAGATGCTCATCTGGTGTGTGGTCGAGCGACGAATCCCCGGGACCATATACGACCGCCGGACATTTCCATACAGGCGCGATCACGTTCAAATCGGCAGTCCCCGTTTTGTAGACAAAGCGCGGCGTACCGCCGTGTGACCTGATCCCGTTTAAGAAAGCGCGTACTAACAAAGAGTTTTTCTCGTACTCGCACGCCGGGATTGGATAACCGACTCGTTCTATGGTTGCATCCTGGAGTATCTCTTCTAACTTGGCGTACCAGTCAGCAGGTGATACTTCCACCGGCAGGCGGCAGCCAATATTCATCTGAGCCCACTGCTCGAAGTTGTCCTGTCCAGAATCCATACCGCGTAGCGTGGGCAAAAGCATATCAAAGGCTCGCTTCTTATCCGTATTGAATTCATCCGCATAAGCTTTCATCGCCAGCCAGGTTTCAACCGCCGCCTCCGCTGCAGTTTGCTTTCCGCTGGCTGAGTGTGATTGATCACGTTTGAGAGTCACGAGTGACCAGGCCGAGCCTTTATATCCCAGTGCAATCCGGTCCCAGTTATTGGGCTCACCAATGATGGCAAAATCCGGACTGTACTTGTCCACGACGAAACGCGCCCCGAGCGAATCGCGCTCTTCATCAATAGCGCCAATGACCACGAACTGCCAGCCATCCAATGGCCCGATTTGTGCGACAGCATCTACGAAACACGCCAGCGGACCTTTGGCGTCCACGCTGCCGCGGCCATATAAAATACCATTTTCTGTACGCACCTGGATTTCTCCGGGTACCGTATCGATATGGCCCAGCAATACAATTTGTTTTTCCCCGCTTCCCATCACGCCGACCGCGTTGCCGGTCCCATCCACGAACGCCTCGCCAAAGCCCAACCTTCGCATATGCTTGACCAGCCACTCCGCCGCCCCGCGCTCTTGCCCCGATGGGCTATAGTGTCCTACCAAACCGGTAAGGGTTGAATAATCCATATTATCTGTAAAATTCGCAGTTAGTTATCTTCTACTGTAAGGACTTCAGTTAAGGCATCACCCAGACGGTCAATATGCTCATACGAAATCACCAATGGTGGAAGAAGGCGCAATACTGTCATCCCGGCGTTTAAGGCGAGAATATTGTGGTCTTGTAGTGCCTTCAAATAAGGCGCAACTTTTTGCTTTAACTCGATCCCGATCATCAATCCCATGCCGCGAACTTCGCGGATCAGCGGCGAGTCGATCTGGTTCAACTTATCCATCAGATAAGCACCCTTTTCAGCAGCCTGCTTGGCCAGATTTTCTTCCTCGATAGCTGTTATTGCAGCGATCCCCGCCGCGCACGAAAGCGGATTGCCGCCAAATGTTGTGGCGTGTGTACCCGGCATCAGGCTCCCCACCTTCTTCCCGATCAGGACTGCACCCATCGGTACACCCCCTGCCAGCGACTTGGCACAGCACAGCATATCTGGAGTAACATCAAAATGCTGTATGGCAAACATCGCTCCCGTACGGCCAAATCCGCTCTGGATTTCGTCGATGATCAGCAATGCGCCTTTTTCATCACAAATCTGACGTGCTGCTTGAATGTACTCCGGGTCCGCCGGGTAGACTCCGCCCTCGCCCTGGACCACTTCCAGGATAACGGCAGCAGTTTCATCGTCCACGGCTGATGCGAGTGCTTCGATCTTATTGTAAGGAACATGGTTGAAGCCGGGTACCAGCGGTTCGAAGCCCTGGCGGTACCGCTTGTTGAAGGTCGCTGACAGCGATCCAAACGTCCGGCCATGGAAGGCGCGCATAGCAGCTACAATATTTATCTTACCTGTTGAGATGCGCGCAAACTTGAGCGCCGCTTCAACTGCCTCGGTGCCCGAGTTGCAGAAGAAAACCCGTTCCAGTCCCGGCACGAGAGTGGACATCTTCTCCATTAAGGCAGCGCGCTTATCGTTCGGGTATGACTCGAATAACGTGATCAGCGTTGAGGCCTGCTCCGCGATCGCCGCCGCAACTTTCGGATGCGCATGCCCCAGATTTGCGACACCATGCCCGGAAGTACAGTCCAGGTATTCGACCCCATCCACATCAAATAGACTTGCACCCTGACCGCGGACGATGGCAAGTTCCTGTTTGGCGTAAACGCCTGCGCCATATTTGGTTTCGATTTCGTAAAAATCCATCATTGTTTTCGATCCTTTAACCACAGAGACACGGATTCACGGAGATTTTTTGTATTCTCTCTGTGTCTTTGTGACTCAGTGGCGAAATCACTGAATCACTGTTCCGTTGCCATCCAATGCATTAGATATTGGCTTTACCGCGCGTCCATCAGCGATAATGACTTTGCTGACTCCGCCCTTGAGTGCTTCCTCTGCGCCAAGCACTTTCTTCTTCATACGACCCTGTGCCATTTCAAGCGCGGATGGAAGTTTGGCTTGCGGTAATTGATTGATGAGCGTAGACTCGTCCGGAAATTTTTCCATCAACCCCGGGACCGCCGTAAGTAAGACCAGCGTTTCCGCCTTCAGCGCAGAAGCCACCATCGCCGCGGCCCGGTCGGCGTCCACGTTGAGCGCCTCACCCTTTTGGCTGATCGCCACCGGCGCAATTACAGGCAAACAACCCATGTCAAGCAGAGCCAATAATAAATTACTATTTACCGTTTCTATCTTGCCCGTGTAATCATCTCGGATGATTTTACGCTTGCCGTTTTCTACGCTCTGGATAGCTTCTTTGCGCGCTGCAACCATCAGACTGCCATCCATGCCGCCCAGGCCAAAGGCGTTGATTCCCAATCCGTGAAGCTGCTCGGTCAACAGCGAGTTGACCTTGCCGTTGACCGCCATCAGGAAGACTTCTAACGTTTCACGATTGGTGTAGCGAGATGTATATCCTGAAGGGGAAATGATGAATTTTGGTGGACTGCCAAGTGCTTCTCCAAGCGAATTTGCTTCCGCCGAACCGCCGTGTACAAAGACCAGTTTCTGTCCCTGTGCCAGCAATTCGGCTGCATCGGCGCAGATGGCAGAAAAGTCCACGCCTTCGGTTCCGCCGAGTTTGATAACGATGATTGATTCGGTCATAAGTTCTCCATTCAAAACGGTGGTCGAGTAGCGAAGCGTATCGAAACCACAAAATTATGTGTTCATAAAATTTCTTGCTTTCAGGTTATTTGATAGTCTCGATACTCCGCTTCGCGGTACTCGACCATCGGAGTTTTTCTAAATAGGATGCAAACCCATAAACTCCAATCCGGTCGTTTCATCCAATCCCAGCATAAGGTTCATACACTGCACCGCTGAGCCAGATGCACCTTTCATTAAGTTGTCGATAGCGCACATACTGACCACATGCCCGGTATCTTCATCCAGTTCGAAGCCGATGTCAGCGTAGTTCGAACCGGCCAGGATCTTCGGTTCAGGCACGCGGTAGATGCCGCGACTTTCTTTGACCACGCGCACGAACGGATTCTCGTTGGCAGCAACGCGATAGGCTTTCCACAAATCCTTTTTCTGTACGCCAGATTTGAGTTGGGCGTGTGCTGTTGCCAATACGCCACGGACCAGGTCAACGGCGGTCATGGTCAGTGAGACGTTGCTGACGCCCATTTCCTGGATCACTTCGGCGGTATGACGATGCCCAAAGGCGGAAAATGTACGGATCACGTTGGCGCGCTCGGCGTGATGCGAACCGGTGTTGCCCGACGCCCCGGATTCGGACGAGCCGACTTTAATCTCGATAATGACCGGCACATTGAGATCGATCAAGTCTGCTTTGACCAGCGGCAACAATGACAGGTTGCTGGCAGTCGCGTTACAACCCACTCCGCTGACGTAATCTGCGCTCGCTAATTCTTGACGGTGTAACTCAGGCAATCCATAGACAAACTTGCTCAACCACTCCGGTGCGGCGTGTTTTTCGCCATACCACTTTTCGTAGAAGTAGGCATCCCGCAAACGAAAGTCTGCTGCCAGGTCGATGATTTTACCCGTCAGCGCAGCGTACCCCTTGATGTTGTGCTGTGCCTGTCCGTGCGGCTGGGCCAGGAACAATACATCCACAGGTTCAAGTTGGGCCGGGTCGATAAACTTGAGTTGGGTCTGCTTGCGAAGGTTGGGATGTACCTGGTAAACATATTCACCTAGATGCGAGCGGGATGTAACCTGCTGCACTTCCACGGCTGGATGCGCCAATAACAATCGCAGCAATTCTCCGCCACCATAACCCGACCCGCCGATAATCGAAACACCTGTCATGCGTACTCCTTGCTGGCTTGCGCTACTTCAATCACATAATTTACGATTTCATCCGCAATGTTAACCCCACTGACGGGCTGGGCGGAATGGAACTCCATGGTGTGATTGATCTCGTTCACCACCAACCCCTTTTCGGGGTGCTCAACCAGGTCCACGGCCAGCAAGCCGCCGCCAACCGCCGAAGCCGCTTTCAGACACAGTGCCTCGATCTCCGGCGTGATTGGGCAGATTTCGCCCTCGCCGCTGCGGGCCGTGTTCGTGATCCAGTGCTCGGACTTACGATAAATGGCTGTCAGTACACGGTCACCCACCACAATCGCGCGGATGTCACGTCCCGGCTTCTTGATGAACTCCTGGATGTAAAAGATCGAATGCTGTACCGAGCCAAGCGTGGATTTATGTTCCAATACCGCCTCGGCTGCATCGCGGTCGTTGACCTTGGCCAGCAGTCGTCCCCACGAACCGACTACCGGTTTGAGCACTACCGGGTAACCGAACGCTTCGATGGCATCCAGTGCGGCCTCGGGCGTGAACGCGATCACGTTGCGCGGCTGAGGCACACCAGCCTGTGAAAGCATCGCCGAGGTGGTCAGCTTATCGCCGCACACCTCCGCCACTGCTGCCGTATTGACAGTCGGTACACCGAACGCGTTCAAAATCCGCAGCGCATACAGCCCGCTGTTGTAGCTGATCGAACGTTCCAGTACCACGTCAAACGCACACCATGGCGCAGGGTCATCCAGGTCAAAATGGATTTTGCGGTCATCCAGGCGTTCATAGTCGATCCCCAATTTTTCCATGGCGGCGAAGATCCACTTCTCCTCCACCCGCACGCGCGAGTACAAAACGCCTACCTTTAATCTTGGTCGCATATCGCCTCAATTCACCGGATATAAACGGAGATGAACATTTTAGTCATCCTCGTTTATCTCCGTACATCCCCGGTTTATTCGCCCCAATCTTCTTCTTCCATGGGCGCCATCTCGACCGTCGCGGGGTCGAGCGAAGTCACTTCCAAATCCACACCACAATCGGGGCAGACGATGATTTCGTTCACTTCGGTGCCTTCATCCAACGTGATATCAGCAGCACATTCAGGGCAAGATATAGTAGTCATGATTTTTCTCCTTGATGTGACAGTCACTTTCAGAGTGACTGTCACATAATTAAAGATTTCGCTTTTTCAATTTGATTTTTAACAGATTGAGGGCTGGTGCCCCCGATGGCATTTCTGGCCTCGACCGACTTTATCGGATCGAAGACCTCTTTCACATCCGCATTAAACGGACCGATAATCTGCCACTCGTTCAGTGACAATTGATCCAGGCCCACACCTTTCTCCGCTGCGGCACGGACAGCTTTCCCCGAAATCTCATGCGCTTCGCGGAACGGTACGCCCTTACGGACGAGATAATCTGCCAGGTCAGTCGCCAGCATGGAGGCGTCAATCGCAGCCAACATCTTTTTCTCGTTGACGGTCGTGGTCTCCAGCGCGCCTGCAAGCACGGGCAAGATCGTCAGCAGCGTATCGGTTGCCTGAAAGACAGGAACTTTGTCTTCCTGCAAATCTTTGTCGTAGGTGGAGGGCAAGCCTTTTAGTGTAGACAGCAGCCCGGTCAACAGGCCAATCAAGGTACCGCCTTTGCCACGCGCCAGTTCGAACATATCGGGATTCTTCTTTTGCGGCATGAGGCTGGAACCGGTCGAAAAGGCGTCCGAGAGTTCGAAGAAACCGAACTCGGCTGTGCTGAACAGAATCACATTCTCAGACAGTTTGCTCAGATGCACGCCAATCATCGCGGTGCAAAAGAGATACTCCGCGGCAAAATCCCGGTCGGAGACGGCGTCCAGGCTGTTGGGGGCGGGGGCGTCGAAGCCAAGCGCTTCGGCCAGGGCTTCGCGATCTACGGGGAAGGCGGTTCCAGCTAGCGCAGCGCAGCCCAGAGGCAAGATAGCAACCCGGTCGCGCAAATCGGACAAGCGCTCGCGGTCGCGCTGTAAGGCCCAAAAGTGACTCAGTAGCCAGTGACCCAACGTGATGGGTTGGGCGCGTTGCAGATGGGTGTAACCCGGCATCAGCGTGGAAACATGTTTTTCGGCCAGCGCCACCAACGTGGACTGCAATCCGACGATAGCGGCATCCAACGCGGGCAGATTGCCCAGTATCCACAAACGGAAATCGGTCGCGACCTGGTCGTTGCGGCTGCGTCCGGTGTGCAGTTTGCCTGCCAGCGGACCGATCAACTCGCTCAACCGCCGCTCAACCGCCGTGTGAATGTCTTCGTCAGAGTCCGCAAAGGCAAAGGATCCGCTCTCGAATTCCGCCTCAACAGCCTTCAGCCCGGCGATGATGCGGCTGGATTCTTTTTCGGTCAGGACTCCGGCCTGGGACAAGGCAGCCGCCCAGGCGACAGAGCCCTTTACATCCTGTATGGCCATTCTTTGATCGTAAGTCAGGGATGTGTTCAAGTCGAAGGCATTTTTGTCGAGTTTTCCGCTGAAGCGGCCACCCCATAGACTGGTCATTGGATCTCCTAGCATGTCATTGCGAGCCGCTGTAAGCGGCGTGGCAATCTCCGGTTTAGTGGGAGACTGCCGCGTCAGGCTAACGCCCTCCTCGCAGTGACTTTAATCACGTTTAAATCTCGAATAATCCGGTTTGGGCAGGTTCATCCCGGCGATCGGCAGTTCGTTCAACTTGCGCACCTTGAGCGACAGGCCGTACAGGTGGATGAAGCCCTCGGCGTCGGACTGGTCGTAAACGTCGTCCATGCCAAAGGTGGCGAAGTCCTCGCGGTACAGGCTGAGCTTGCTCTTCTTGCCGGCACTGATAATGTTACCTTTGAAGAGTTTGAGCCGCACCATGCCGGTGACCGGCCCCTGCGTGCTGTCGACGAAGGCATCCAGCGCCTCGCGCAAGGGGGTGAACCACATACCGTTGTAGGTCAGTTCAGCGTACTTGAGCGCGACCACATCTTTGAAGTGGATGGTCTCCCGGTCGAGCACCAGCGACTCGAGTTCGCGATGCGCATACAACAAGATCGTGCCGCCGGGGGTCTCGTATACGCCGTGCGACTTCATGCCGACCAGGCGGTTCTCGACCAGGTCCACGCGCCCGATGCCATGCGTGCCGCCCAGCTTATTGAGATAGGTGACGATGCCTGCCGGGGTCATCTTCTCGCCGTTGACTGCGATCGGCGTGCCGCTGTCGAATTCGATCTTAACGTAAGCAGGTTCATCCGGGGCGTTTTCAGGCGAGGCCGAGATCTGGTACATGGCTTCCTCGGGCTCATTCCATGGGTCTTCGAGCAAGCCGCCCTCGTGCGACAGGTGCCACAAGTTCGAGTCGCGGCTATAGATGGACTTGACCGTGGCGGTCACCGGGATATTGTATTTCGCGGCGTACTCGAGCGCATCTTCGCGCGAGCGAATGTCCCATTCGCGCCAGGGCGCAATCACCTGCAGGCGGGGGTCGAGGGCCATAACGGTGAGTTCAAAGCGCACCTGGTCGTTGCCCTTGCCGGTCGCGCCGTGCGAAATTGCATCCGCGCCGACTTCGTGCGCCACGTCCACCAGATGCTTGGCGATCAAGGGGCGCGCCACGGACGTGCCGAGCAGATACTTGCGCTCGTACACAGCCCCGGCGCGCAGCATCGGGAAAAGGAAATCAGAAGCGAGTTCTTCTTTCATATCGTGCACGACGAATTTGCTGGCGCCGCTGGCGATGGCTTTGCCTTCCAGTTTGGACAGGTCTTCGTCGCCCTGCCCCACGTCGGCACAGAAGCAGACCACTTCACAGCCGTAGTTCTCCTTGAGCCACGGTACGATCACGGAAGTGTCCAGCCCGCCGGAGTAGGCCAGCACAACTTTCTTGACTTGCGGTTTTGGGTTCATAACATCTCCTTGTTTTTGCTTGTGAAGCCCTAAAGGTTTCCTTTTCATTCGATCCGTCTAATCAGTTCAGGATTTCCTGCAAAAGTAACACTTTTTTTCGAGAAAACCTTTAGAGTCTGCTAAGCGGTAAATAAAAACAGCCCTCCGAGAAGGAGGGCTGTTTGGGTCAACTCAGGTGTTTGTCAGGGCACCGTTTCGTACAGTTCGTCATCCAAAGCAAAGCTCCCGGCCTTCTCGGTTGAGAAGTCGGAGCGGACGACGGGAACGCAGAAGTACAAAGATTTGGTGCATGTTGGGCGTTATTCTACCACCCGGGAGAAATGTGTCAATAGTGGATTGCAAAATACCATTGTCCATCACGATTTTTTAGACTATTTTTACGTTGTTCGCATCTCTCTGACCTTCAACCTGCCACCGCTACATAGACCGGCTCCACCTCCAGAGTTTGTTCCATACCCCTGCCCTGTGCGATGACGTAGTCCACCATCTGAGCTGGGATGTTCACTCCTGTAGTGTCGATGCTGTTGCGGAATTCCATCGTATGATTGACCTCGTTAACCATAAAGCCGTTTGCTGTTTCGAACAGGTCGATCGCCAGCAATCCACCGCCTATGGCCCCCGCCGTGCGTTGACAGATATCGCGCAGTTCCGGTGTCAGCGGGCAATTGCTGGCCTGCCCGCCGCGAGCGGTGTTGGTGATCCAGTTGTCCGAAGCGCGGTAGATAGCCGCGATGGGTTCATCCCCAATCACGAAAGCGCGGATGTCACGGCCTGGTTTGTCCACGTATTCCTGAATGTAGAACACCTGGTGGTGCACGCCCAGTGAGGCTTTGTGCTCGATGATGGCTTCGGCCATTTCGCGGTTATCGATGCGTGCCAGCAGGCGTCCCCACGAACCGACTACCGGTTTGAGCACGCACGGATAACCAAGCGATTCGATCGCTTCCAATGCGGCCTCCGCATCGAAAGCCATCAACACGCGCGGGGTTGGAATGCGGTTGCGAACCAGAATCTGGCTGGTGACGTATTTATCGCCGCAGCGTTCGGCCACGGCGGACGAGTTGACCACCGGAATCCCATGCGCTTCGAAGATGCGCGAAACGTACAGCCCGCGCGAGTAGGAGATCGAGCGTTCGAAAACAACGTCCACATCCAGTGGGAGTTGCGAGAGGTCGAAGTAACGATCACCGTCGTTGATGCGCACGACTTCTACATCCGGGCGGCTCTCCAGTTCTTCGAGCAGCAATTTCTCTTCGACACGGATACGTGAGTGTAAAAATCCAATACGAGTCATGTTGGGCCTCCTCAAGCAGAAATAAAAAATGCGCTCTCCGGTACCGGAGAGCGCATAGGGTTACAGGGGTTGCGGACAAGGCCGCGTTTATTTTATAAGTCTAATCCTGTTAACCAAACCATGCCCACAAATCCGATACCGGACGTGGGCTCGCGCTTGGACTTGATTTGGAAGGCAGGCTTAGAACTCATTGGTCATTATTATATTTGTTTGGGAATATACGTCAATGGTAATGGCGTTAAGAATTTGTAAAAATCGATAATCAAAAGTATGCCATTTTCATCAGTCTATCATCCAGATAAAATAGGTCAGATGTTCAAACAATACCTCTACTCGACGAGATATATCTAAAAATGTATCTGATCCCTATGTCCCTGCACATGGATATTTTTTTACCAGGGTGCTATGCTCGTTATTAGTTGCCAAGGCATTGAGTTTATAGGTTTGGCAGAATTGTAAGATCAACCAAAAATCACAACAATATTTTATAGGAGGTAGTTAACATGAATATCTTGATTTGGATCATTACAGGGATTATTGCAGGTTGGTTGGCTGGCATGTTTGTTAGAGGCGGCGGGTTCGGAGTCATCGGCGACTTGATCATTGGTCTGATCGGTGGTCTGCTGGGCGGCTGGTTGTTTGGTTTAATGGGCGTTTCAGCTTCGAGTTGGATCGGGCAGGTATTGGTCGCAGCAGCAGGCGGCGTTGTACTTGTGTTGATTCTTCGTATGCTCCGCCGCGCATAAACATATATTGAGAATCACCAACATTTTTCAAAGGAGCAAAACGAAAAATAATGTTACGCAGTTTGAAAGAGTTAATTGGATACGAGTTGCTGGCAAAAGATGGTCTCATGGGGAAGACCCACGACTTTCTTTTCAGTGATGAGGATTGGCAAGTCCATTACCTGATTGTAGACACAGGGCCCTGGATTTTAGGGCGAAAAGTACTTGTATCCTTGCTGGCACTCGGGCAGCCTGTTTGGGCTTCTGAGACCTTTCCTGTAGACCTGACCCGCGAACAAGTTAAAACCAGCCCGGATGTCGATCTGGCCAGGCCTGTTTCACGGCAATATGAAGAAAAACTGCACCAGCATTACAACTGGCCGGCATACTGGGGCATGGCTACTGCGATTCCCGGGCGACCGGCTCATATTTTTTCACAGGACTTTTCTGTTCAGGATGAAGAAGAAAATTCTCATTTACGGAGCGCAAAAGAACTCTTTGGATACAAATTGAAAGCCACCGATGGTGATATAGGTAAGTTGACTGATTTCATTGTCGAAGACGATAACTGGCAGTTCCGTTATATAATCGTTAATACAAATGCCTTGTCAGACGACGGCAATCAAGTCCTTGTTTCATTGGAATGGATCAATAAAATCGATGTGACCTTGAAAGAGATTTCAATCGATCTGACGCAACAGGCGATCGCTCTCAGCCCGGAGTTTAATCCGAAAAAGCCAGTCAATCACCAGTATGAGGAAGTTCTCTACGATTACTATGGTCGCCCGAAATACTGACATCTGGTAGAGCGATAACGATCGTTGTCCACCTTTCAGGCTTTCACAGGTCTGATAGGAATTTGAAAAATAACACAGGAAAAATATGAAATCGGCATGGATCGTGGCCTGGGGAAAATGAGTCACAAAATATCGTATAACATACCGTGTCATTTTTCATTATTCATTATGTGTCGACCATCAACACATCGTAGACAAATTTCGTAGCTAAGCACATATGCAACCATCAGCACATCGTAGACAGGCTGTTATTAAACTATCATGTGACATTTATGAAGTGGTTCTGTATCTATTCAGGCTTAAATATGGTTAGAAATTTCTTCAAACCACCATATATGGCGGTTAATTTGATTGAGAACTACACAAAGGTTTAGAACTGCACAAATTTTCATCAGGAAGCCTGCCCATATATGGGTGAAATGCATATTTTTACACGAAAACATCTGCATCTATGGCTGAATAGTTACGTGGTTCTTTGCCAAATTCACGGTCAAATTGTCCAAAACTTGGCCGGAAGCCGGAAATCCACTGTCCACGATGTTGTGATGGATGACAATTATGAAGTAGGGGAAGGATGAAATGATGGAGAAAAAAACTAAATTGCCGCCCGCTGTTCTGGTTATCTTCGGAGCAGCCGGAGACCTGACCTGGCGCAAGCTTATGCCTGCCCTATACGATTTGTTTCTTGACGGATTGCTGCCCAAAAATTTTGCTATCTGTGGCGTAGACGGCAAGCCCATTTCTGCGGACGAATGGCGGGAGCACCTGAACGATGGTGTGGATAAATTTGCCCGTCATGACAAGACTGATTCTTCCAATTGGAATGATTTCGCTACCCACCTCGTAGATTGCCTGACGGGCGATTTCAAAAAATCTGACACCTTCGATTCTCTGGCTGGGAAACTGGCGGAACAGGATAAAAATCTGGGCGGACAGGCCGAGCATGTCTATTATCTCGCCACACCACCCGCCATCGTGGAGGACATCGTCCATAACCTGGGGCAGGCTGGTCTCACGAAAGATGCAGGGCACTCACGTATTGTGTTCGAAAAACCTTTCGGGCATGATCAAGAGTCGGCGCATTCCCTCAACCAGTCCCTACTCAAAACACTCGACGAATCCCAAATTTATCGCATCGACCATTTCCTCGGTAAAGAAACCGTCCAGAATATCCTGGCTTTTCGTTTTGCCAATGCACTGTTCGAGCCGCTCTGGGATCGTCGCTACATTGACCATGTCCAGATAACCGTTGCTGAAACCCTGGGTGTGGAGCATCGGGGAAAATACTACGATAAAGCCGGCGCATTACGCGACATGATCCAGAACCATCTGATGCAGATTCTCTCGTTGATCGCCATGGAACCCCCAGTTGCGTTTAATGCTGATGAAATCCGCGCTCGCAAAGTAGATGTGCTGCGCGCCATCCGTCCTATTCCAGCGGACAATCTACACAATTATGCTGCCCGCGGACAGTACGGGCCCGGCTGGCTGGAGGGTGAAAAGGTTCCCGCCTATCGCGACGAACCGGACGTCGATCCTGAATCCAGTACCGAAACATTCGCCGCGCTCAAGCTTTTCATCGACAACTGGCGCTGGCAGGATGTCCCTTTTTACATGCGCACCGGCAAACGCATGGCCGAAGATGTTTCAAAAGCTATCATCCAATTCCGTCCGGTACCGCACCAATCCTTCCCGAGTTCCGCCTCTATTGACTGGCAACCCAACCGTCTCGAAATTGACATCCAACCTGACGAGGGGATCAGCCTGCGTTTTCTGGCCAAACAACCGGGCGTTACCTTGCGGCTCAGTCCCAAGGATATGAACTTCCGCTATGCAGAAGCCTTCAAGACAGAAACTCCGGAAGCTTACGAAACCCTGCTGTTGGATGTGATGGAAGGTGATGCAACGCTGTTCATGCGCGCCGATCAGGTTGAATGCGCCTGGAGCGTGGTCGATCCCGTGCTGGAAGTCTGGAACTCGGTCGAAGCCTCTGATTTCCCCAATTATCCCAGTGGTAGTTGGGGCCCCGAGAGCGCCGAAACACTCATCGCCCAGGATGGGCGCAGCTGGTTGTGAGAAACGTATGGAGAGCAACATACACGAAAAACCGATTGCTGTCTACGGAGCGATTGCATCCAACCTCATCATAGCGGTTCTCAAATTTATCGTTGCGTTCCTTACGGGCAGTTCAGCTATGCTATCAGAAGGCATCCATTCCACCGCGGATACGGGCAACCAACTATTGCTCCTGTTCGGTCTGCGGCAGAGCCGTAAACCTGCGGATGAGGCCCATCCTTTTGGTCACGGCCAGGAACTTTATTTCTGGAGCCTGATCGTAGCGATCATTTTATTCAGCGCTGGTGGGGGCATGTCCATTTACGAAGGTATCACCCACCTGGAGCATCCAACTGAGTTAAGAAATCCGGCCTGGAATTATTTTGTTTTGGCATTTGCTTTTATCGTTGAAGGCATTTCATGGTTTATTGCTTTGCGCGAATTGCTCAAGAGAAAAGACCCTGATGAAACCTTCTGGCAGGGTTTGCGATCCAGCAAAGACCCTTCCATTTTCATCGTATTCGGCGAAGACACAGCAGCCCTGACTGGGTTGCTGGTCGCTTTTTTCGGAGTATTTCTCGGACACCAAACCAACAGTCATTATCCTGATGCGATCGCATCACTTGTTATCGGTCTGATCCTATCACTGGTGGCTATTTTCCTGGCATACGAGAGCAAGAGTCTTTTGGTCGGCGAAACGGCCAGTCTTAAGACTGTAGAAGGAATTCGTACCCTGGTCCTTGGGCATCCCGCTGTGGAGAACATGCGCCGTCCAATGACGATGCACTTTGGCCCAAACGAAATCCTGTTGAGTCTGGACGTTCAGTTTCAGCCTCAATTGCAGGCTTCCAAGATAGTCAAAGTTATTGATGAGCTTGAAATGCAAATCCATGAAAAATATCCCACTATCAGCCAGATATTCATAGAAGTCGAAGGGTTAAAAAGCGACCTCAAAAGATCGGAATCCAAATAGGCGATTGATACCGCCTACTTTTCCGCTTACGTTTATAAGTTAAGGGGGATACAGATTACGGTTTTTCCAGGCCGTGTGCTTCGAGAAGGGCCTCATCTTCCATCAATTCCGCTGTTGGGCCATCTGCCACGATTCTCCCCTCGTCCATGATGACCATGCGTGGGAAGAGCTCTTGCACCATGCGCAGGTCATGCGAAGAGATCAGCATAGTGATCGGCAACTCGCGTAGCAAGTTGATCAGGCTGCGCCGGGCGCGCGGGTCGAGTCCCGCTGAGGGTTCGTCCAAGACCAAAATCTGCGGTCGCATTGAGAGCACTGTAGCGATGGCAATGCGCTTCTTCTCTCCCACGCTCAAGTGGTGCGATAGGCGGTCGCGGTACTCGCACATACGCACCATCTCCAGCGCCTCGTCCACGCGCGCGTGCACTTCATCCTCGGGCAATCCCATATGGAGCGGGCCAAAGGCCACATCTTCGAACACCGTCGGAGAGAAGAGTTGGTCATCCGGGCTTTGGAACACGAGTCCGACCATCGCGCGGATGGCAGGCAGGTTGTCCGGTTCGATGCGCATCCCGGCGATGCTCATCTCACCCTCGCCGCTCAGGATCCCGTTCAGGTGCAGCATCAGGGTGCTCTTCCCGGCGCCGTTCGGGCCTACCAGCGCCACTTTCTCGCCTTCACATAATTTCAGTGTCACCTCTCTCAGCGCAACATGTCCATCGGGATAATGGAAGTGCAGATTTTCAACGGATAGCACGTCACCGTCGCAGCCTCCGAAAATAGGGGTGGTAATTGGGGTGGTCTTATGAGTAACAGGCATCAGAACCGTCCTGTGAGTTGTAAAAGCAAAATGATAACGATAGAGAGCGTAGCAAAAGCCCAGTCGCTGGTTTTCATGAGGTGCGGGTGGAGTGTCCGTAGCTGACCGCTATACCCACGCGCCTGCATGGCATTGTAGATGCGGTCGGAGCGCTCGTAACTGCGCAGAAAAAGTTGACCGGCCATATTTCCGGTGACGCGTGCGCGCCATACCACGCTTCTTCCCGACTTCATGCCTCCCTCACCGGGACGATGTGCCACCGCAGCACTACGCGACTGCCGCGCCCTGAGCAGACGCATGACTTCGTCCGTCAGCACGAACAGATACCGGTACAGAAAGGAAACGATGGTGGTCAGGATAGCAGGAACATGTAAATGTTCAAAGGCGTGGATCATATCCGGGAAGCGGGTGGTGGCAACCAGCAAAATGGCAGCTTGCACCGACAACCAGGAGCGCAGCAAGATGCTGCCAAATTTGATCAGACCAAAGTCGGTAGGGATGAGTGTCAGCGGGCCGATGGACCAATCCGCCAGCGGATTTCCCAACGGCGAGAAAATGGCCGAGATTGCCGCCAGCGCGAAGGGCAGGGCGATGAAGGATCGTTTGAAACTGAACTCCACACCCAGGTTGGAAAGGTGGTTAGCCCACAACAGAACGATCCACGACAAGCCAAAAGCCGCCCAGGCCCCATCCGGCAGTAGCGCATTGGACAGGATGAACAGCACCGATACCACCACCTTGACGCGCGGGTCCAGGCGGTGCAAACGGCTATCAGCTTCGTGGAAACGGTCGAAGGCGTCAGCGTGCATTATTCGTGTTGATGTACTTTCTTCCGTCTGAGTATCCCGCCGATAACGATCATCAACCCCAGCACAACCAGTGCACCCACGGCGCCAGCCACAATCGTCGAAAGCGCCGTCTGACCCAAGAAGGGAATGGTGTAGTCCGGTAGGATTTGATAAGGCGCGTTCTGTCCCATGTGCAGGAAGCCCATATCTTCAGCCACACGCTCCAGACCATCCGGGTTAGCAGAAGCCAGCGGAGAGAGCAAGACAGCCAGAATAGCAATCACAACTCCGGCATACACCCAACCACGTCCGCCTTTAGCAGAGGTAGCTTTTTCGTTCAACAGATCGGGGCGAGTCTGCTCGATGAAGGAAATCGCCGCTACCGTTATGACGGCTTCACCCAGACCAATCAACACATGGACTCCCAACATAGCTGGGACGACGATCTCAAGCCGCGTAGTGCCGCTCAACCACAGTTGCAGTGAAGCGACCAGTGCGGAAGCGACAACTGCCAGCCAGGCTGCTACACCAGCGACAATCAATCGTGTGCGCTTGTTGCGCCCGCTAACGCTGCGGTACAAGCCAAAGCCGATCATGGCAGTCAACAGCCCCATATTGAAGATGTTAGCGCCCATCACCAGCAGACCACCGTCCTGGAAGAGCAACCCCTGCACGGCGATGACAGCCGTCATGACCAGAATCCCGGCCCAGGGGCCCAGTACGATAGCCGCCAGCGCGCCGCCCAAAAAGTGACCGGACGTGCCGCCCGCTACCGGGAAGTTGAGCATCTGTGCGGCGAAGATAAATGCCGCCATAATGCCCATCAGCGGGACCTGTTTCTCGCCCAACGATTTGTTCGTTTTGGAGATGGCAATTCCAACGGTGATGATGGTGATGCCCCAAAAAATCAGGGAAATGACAAGATTGAGAAAACCATCGGGAATATGCAGGGGAAGAGGGGAATAGGACATGTTTAGCCTCCTGAATTTTTTTCACCGGGGATCCCCAAGGGGGACTCCGTAAACAGAGACGAATAGGATCTGGTTTGCCCTTCAAAAACGTTCATCTTCGTTTACATAGTCCCTTTTGGATCACCGGTTAATCAACTCTCTTGACAACCCGGGCAAAGCCCAAAAAACGTTACATGACTGTCGATGAAGCGGAATCCGCTGTTGGACTCAAGCTCTTCAAAGACATTTTCCAAGGCCGCATGCTCTATTTGAATTTCACCGCCGCACTTGCGGCAGATCAAGTGATGGTGATGCTCCGGTTTGGCAATCTCATAGACCAGATGCCCACTGCCCACGTGGGCAGAGCAGGCCAGATCGTTCTCGGCCAGGAATTCCAGCGTACGGTAAACGGTTGCTTCCGTGATACCGGGGACTTCTTGCCTGGCCTGTTGGTAGACTTCACCGGGAGAGAGATGTTCGCCGGAATGGTGCAGGATGTGCAAAATCGCCATCCGCTGGGGAGTCATGCGGAATCCGCGTTCGCGTAGTTGGGGGGTGTATTGTTCAGCGCAGCTCATCAATTTCCTTATTGCAAAAACTATCAATAACATATTATATCAACAAGAGAGATTTGTCAATGTCCCCCAGTATTGAATCGTGTAGTGCGAAATAATACTGAACTTTAGAGCATAATTTCACTAAAGAAGAAATACCGAATTATCAAATTCACGAATTTAGTGAACAGTTATAAAAACAACTCTTGGTTCTCTTTCACCCAATCGAACAGCCTCTCAACCCCCTGCTCTACATCGACCTTAGGTTTCCAACCCAACTCGCGCTCGGCCTTGCGGATGTCGGCATAGAACACGCGTTGATCTCCGGGACGCCAGTCAGCGCGCGCCACCGGGATTTCCTTCCCCAGCAGATTCTCCAGGATCGGTCCAAACTCCGCCCAAACCGACATCACGTTCCCCGGCCCGCCGCCGATGTTATAGACCCTCCCTGCTGCAACATCTATGTTTTGTATAGCAGTATCATAGGCATCCAGCAGATCATCCACATACAATAAATCACGCACCTGCCTGCCATCACCATAAATCGTGATTTGTCTTCCCGTCACAGCCGCGATGGTCATCCATGCAATCCAGCCCTGATCCTCGATCCCAAATTGGCGCGGGCCGTAAATCGCCGATTGGCGCATCACCACCGACCGCAAACCGTAGATGCGAGCATAATCACGCACATACTGATCGCCCGTCCCCTTCGAGCAGCCATAGGGTGAGTGAAAATCCAGGGGTTGGGTTTCGGGACAGCCATGTTCCAGGCCTGCGTAGTGATAGCGGGTTGTATCTTCGGCCAGCGCCACATCTTCCATCCCACCGTAGACCTTATTCGTCGAAGCGTACACAAAGATCGGGTCCCGCTCCGAAGCGCGCGCAGCTTCCAACGCGTTGAACGTCCCCAGCGCATTGGCCTCGAAATCCTCCCTGGGATTGATGACGGAGGTCGTGACTGCGACCTGTCCCGCCAAATGAACGATGATATCTGCATCTTGAGCCGCTTGTGTCAAAAGGGGGGCATCCGCAACGTTCCCGACGATCAGCCTGCTCCCGTCTTTCCCGAACGTTTCCTCCAACCAGGCCAGATTCTTGGAAGCGCCTGCCCGGCTGAGATTGTCATAGATGGTCACATGCTCGCCGCGTGAAAGCAGACGATGGACGTAATTTGACCCGATAAAACCGGCCCCACCGGTGATGAGATAGTTTTTTGACATACTTTCTCCTGCATTTTTTGTGAACAGAAAGCCTTCTTCTTTCGTGTTCTAGATGCAGTTGTACTGCATCCGGCTCGCAGTATAACTGCTCGCGAACAAAAGGCAACTGGAAATTATTACCGCGTTGTTCCCCGTCTTGCAATCAAGAACGCACCCAGCAAGCCAAATGTAAAACCGCCAATATGTGCCCACCAGGCCACACCGCTCCCACTGGCGCCGCCTAATGAAAGGAAACCCGAGAACAACTGCGAAGCGAACCAGAACAACAAAAAGACAATTGCCGGAATTTCGATGAGGGTAAAGATGAAGAAGATCGGCACCAGGCTGAGGATACGCGCTCGTGGGAATAGAAGCAGGTAGGCACCCAACACTCCGGCAATCGCCCCACTGGCGCCAACCATTGGAGAAGAACTGTTCGGTAGAAAAAATGCCTGTGTCAGCGCGGCTGCGACACCACTTAGCAGGTAGAAAACCAGATAACGTCCGCTGCCCATGCGGTCTTCCACATTGTCGCCGAAGATGAACAATATCCACATATTGCTCAAGATGTGGAACCAGCCCCCGTGAAGGAACATCGAACTGAATATCGTCACCCAGTCAGACTGCGGCGCGGCCCAGAACCGCGTCGGGACCAACCCCCAGGTGTTGATGAAACCGTTCAATGCGGATGAGCCAATACGCAATTCGTAATAAAAAGCAGCCGCATTGGCCAGGATGATCACCCAATTGACAAGAGGGAAACTACGAGACCGGATCGTATCGCGAATCGGAATCATATTCTGTGATGAGAGTTTTTCTGATGCGCAGGCCGAAGCGTGCTACTCAACGCTATTTTCACCTCTGGCCCTGAATTCCCGCAATTGCTGATAAATCCCCGAAAGCGTTTCTCCCTCACTGGCCAAGCCAATAAATCCGACAACGAGTGAACTGAGATATAAATATACGCGTCCCGCCAGGGCTGCCGCAAATGCGGTCGACTGGTCACCAGTCAGAAGGGTCACTGCGCCTCCAAAAGCGCCTTCAAACGTACCTATCGCTCCTGGCAAAGACGGGATCGCATTGCCAAAAGCCGCCACACCCAGTCCAAAAAAAGCCCAAATCACTTGTGTTTGTGGAAAAAAGGCACGCAGCATCAAGTAGTATGAAAGGATAGCTACACTCCAATTGACCGTCATCCAAAACAGGAACTGGGCAAACAGCCAGCCATCTGTCAACACAGATAGACCTTCCAGGAAGGATTCGATAAATCCACCGCCAACTCGCTGCAAGACAGGCCAGCGCTGACTGAGCTTATGGAACAGGTCCAGCGCCCATTGACGGTTGCGCGCCAGCAAATACAACACCAGCAGGCCAATGACCACGATAACGGCGACAACAACACCGATCTGGCCGGCCCCTTCCACACCCACTACAAAGGGCAGGGAAATCAACAAAATCGCAGCTGAATAGGCCAAATCTACCGCGCGCTCGATCACAATGGTAGGGATAATTTCCAAAAATTGCATATCAGATTTGCGGCTGAGCAAGAATGCGCGCCCGATCTCTCCCAGACGAAATGGGAGAAAATTATTCATCAAGTAGCCCTCACCGACGGTCAGATAAACATCGCGATATGAGGCCCGTTTGCGAAGTAATGTCCGCCAAACGACAGCCCTTACTGCCATCCAGACAAAAGACAAAGAGAGCGCAAACGCGAGGATGAGATAATTCGCTGAGCGAAAGGCTTCCGCCATCTGGCGAAAATCCACAAAATACAAAATGACTGCGATCAGCAATAAACTAACCAGTGCACCAGGTAACCAGCGTTTGATATTTTTCATAAGTTCCCTACCTTTTTGCTTTTGCGGGGCTTAGCCCTGCAAAAGCAAAAAATTACTCATCATCCAACTTCAAGACCGCCATGAAGGCTTCCTGCGGGATTTCTACATTACCCACCATCTTAAGGCGTTTCTTGCCCTTCTTCTGTTTTTCGAGCAATTTCTTTTTGCGGGTGACATCACCGCCGTAACACTTGGCCAGCACATCTTTGCGCGTGGCCTTGACATTGGCTCGGCTGATGATGCGTCCACCCGAAGAAGCCTGAATAGCCACATCGAACAACTGGCGCGGAATGATTTTTCGTAGCTTGGTGATGAAACGCTGCCCTTTATGATAAGCATCCTTCTCATGTACGATGGAGGCCAGCGCATCCACCGGTTCGCCATTGACCAGGATTTCCAACTTCTGAAGTTTATCCGGACGATATTCCGCAAAGCTGTAATCCAGCGAGGCGTAGCCTTTGGTGCGGGACTTGAGTTCGTCGAAGAAGTCGACGATCAACTCGGAAAGCGGAATAACATAATCCAACTGCACCCGGTGTGGAGCGGGATAGTTCTGCCCGGTGAATTCGCCGCGTCGTTTGGTAACCAGGTCCATGATGGGGCCATAATAATCGGTGGGCGTGATGACTTCGATGTTCATCCACGGCTCGCGGATCTCGACGATCTTGCTCTCATCAGGCAGCTCGGCAGGCGAGTCGATCAACATCGTGGAGTCATCAATCAGTAAAACTTCATATTCAACTGAGGGCGCGGTGAAAAGCACATCCAGTTCGTATTCGCGTTCGATGCGCTCCTGGATGATCTCCATATGGAACAGGCCCAAAAATCCAGCGCGGAAGCCGAATCCGATGGCCTGGGATGTCTCCGGTTGGAAGATCAGGGAGGCGTCGTTCAGTTGCAGTTTGTCGAGCGCGTCGCGCAGGTCACTGTAATCGTCGGCGTCCACGGGATAAATGCCGGCAAAAACCATCGGCTTGGGGGTACGGTAGCCAGGCAGAGGCTTCGAGGCTGGTGCGGACGGATGCGTGATGGTGTCACCCACGCGGCATTCGTGCACGGTCTTGAGTCCGGTGGCGATATAGCCCACTTCCCCGGCAGACAGGCCGTTGACCGGTTTCATCCCGGGCGAAAAAATCCCGATCTCGACTGGCTTCATATCCGCTTTGGTAGACATCATGCGCAGCGTTTCGGCGGCCTTGATTTCGCCCTCCATCACGCGTACGTAAGCAATGACGCCTTTATAAGAGTCGTAATGCGAATCGAAGATCAGGGCACGCAGCGGGGCTTCATTTTCATCCACAGGCGGCGGGACTTTTTCAACAATCGCATCCAGGACGGCCTCGACATTCTGCCCGGCCTTGGCTGAAATCTGGATGACCGTTTCAGGCTCGACCCCCAGCAGGCTGCCGATATCTTCAGCCACTTCATCGGGACGGGCAGAAGGCAGGTCGATCTTGTTGATGACCGGGATGATCTCGAGATCCGCTTCGATGGCCGAATACAGGTTAGCCAGCGTTTGCGCCTCGATGCCCTGGGAGGCATCCACCACCAGGACTGCTCCTTCGCAGGCATACAGCGCGCGGCTGACCTCGTAGCCGAAGTCCACGTGACCGGGGGTGTCGATCAGGTTCAACTCGTATTCATTACCATCTTTGGCCTTGTAAGCCATACGCACCGCGGAGGCTTTGATCGTCACGCCTTTTTCGCGTTCCAGGTCCATAGCATCCAACACCTGCTCGGTCATATCACGGTCAGCGATTGTGCCCGTGAGTTGAAGCAGGCGGTCTGCCAGCGTGGACTTGCCATGGTCCACATGCGCGATGATGCAGAAGTTACGGATTTTTGAAGTCATAATTGCTCTAAAGCGGGGGAAAGTATACTCGATTTTAATCAGTGAAAAGCAAGCTGCTGTCTAAGGCTACCAACTCCTTTCCAGTTATTAAGGTCATATTGGAGAGTAAGTATAATGATAGTTGCTTCCCAAAAATAAAATTATTCAATTTTCGGCTCAAAAAAGCGACGAATTCCCTCTTTATCTAGAACAAATAATCATATAGCTCATCCGCAAATATCTTATGCGCCTTCCCGTTTGGATGACTATCTATTGGATAGATAATATAGTCATTGATGTCCTGCCCCTTGAAAGGGGTACTTGCATTCACAAAATAGAGGTTCTGTTTAAGAACGGTCTCTTCTAATTTTTCCGCAAACATTTCATTGTAAAAAATATCAATATACACAACAATGACAGGAACGTCATTTTGCTGACTAAACTCTTCCATTTCCAAGAAGACCTGAGTCATATACCTTCGTTGTTTATCTGAAAAAGGTACATTCCGGGCAAGTTCCTTTTCCATATAAAATATATCATCGTCAAAGTATGTGCCTCTATAAAAGATATCTACTAAAGCATCTTTTACGAAAAAGTGGAAGAAGGGGTACGTTCTGGGCACATCCCTGTATCTTTGCTCTTCAGGGATATTTTGATCGTTGCGAGGACAAAAACCGACCAATATAAGGTCTGGGTCATACCCCTCCGCTTTTTGCTTTAGCACATCTAAATATTGCGTCAGGTAGTAGCCACTCACGCCAAAATTGATAAACTGATATGTGATATCTCTTTGCTCGTTGTTCAACCGTTTCTCAAGGACCGAGTGAAATGTATCCTCAATCGCAACCCCATCCGCCATGACAAATGAATCGCCGATGACTGCAATCCTGAAAGTATCCTCTAGCTTCATAAGACTGTATTCTTTGTCCCTGAGACCGGCAGAATTGGTTATTATTGGGACCAATTTATGGTAGGTATCTAAATTTGGTTTAAGCTCGAAAACAAGTTCAGGGACATCTGAGGCCTTTAGCAAACCCAGTTCTCCCAGACCATTGATACTGTTCATTTTCCGTATTGAAAAACTTGCACTTCCAAACAGAAAGAAACGGTATGATTGCTCCAGTGCAAGAATGGAAAGAAGTGTAGAAAATAATAGCAGCAATATATTTGTAAAGAGCTTCTTGTTGTTCATATTTGCCATGAATATTTTGTTTGCAGGTATTTCTTCCTGTAAATAGACTTCTTGCAAAAGTCATTCAATTAGTTTTGCTCTCGGCAGCGTCTTCGCGGAGCATCCCCCTGGGACGCCGCCGAGAGCGTTTAAGAATGGGATCATCCTATCTCTTCAAAAAAGCATGCATACTTTTGAGTACCCCCCGCCACTCAGACTCGGCATCCACCTTGCGCTCGATCTCTGCGGCGCGCACGGCCATGATGCCCATCACGTGTTCGTCTTCCCCGGCATCCAGCCAGAAGCCATGGCCCTGCTCGCAAGTGTCCAATCTCAGATCGTACAGACGATACTGGAATTCCTGCAATTTGGATTCGCAATGCGGGCAGGGATAATCGGTCTCGGTTTCGCGATGCAGTAGTGAACCTTTGTATTCGTCCTGGTCAAAGGCTACATCTTCCAGGCGGTCAAGCTCATCGAAGTCCAACCACATACCGCGACAGTTCGGGCAGCGGTCTACTTCCATTACACCTTTATAGGATTTCTTGGCTAACGTCCACCCGCACTTAGGACATTTCATTCTCTTCTTCCTTTGGGATTACTTTTTCGACAAGCGTTTCAATCGTTTCGCCGGGGGTGTCGATTCCCAGCCACGCCAGAAATTCGACGTTGCCCTTCGGCCCCGTGATCGGTGAGCGGATGAGACCTTTCAGGCTGAAGCCTTCGCTCCGTGCAAACCCCAACACATCCAATAGCACCTGGCGGTGGATCTCGGGGTTGCGGATGACCCCGTCTCCGCGCGAGACATCCTTTCGGCCGGCTTCGAATTGAGGTTTGATGAGAAACACCCCCTCCTGTCCCCCCTCGTTCACGGGGGGAGGAACAAGCCAGTGCTTCACCACCGGCAACAAAATCTTCAGCGAAATAAAGGAGGCATCGATCGTCACGAAATCGACTTGCTCGGGCAAGTTCTCCATATAGCGCGCATTGGTGCTTTCTATGACAACCACACGCGAGTCATTGCGCAATTTCCAGTGCAGGATGCCCTTGCCTACGTCAATGGCGTAGACTTTCTTTGCGCCACGTTGAAGCATACAATCCGTGAAGCCACCTGTGGAGGCGCCCACGTCAGCACAGGTTAGACCTGTCACATCGATAGCAAAAGTCTCCAGCGCGGCGTCCAGTTTTTCGCCACCGCGCGAGACGAAGCGCGGACCGGAATCAATCGTCAGCACGGAATTGGGCTGAACCCCGGTGGCAGGCTTGAGCGTAACCTGATCGTTCACGCGCACCTGACCGGCCATGATCAAGGCTTGCGCTTTTGAGCGGCTTTCCGCCAGTCCTCGTTCTGTCAATAAAACGTCCAAGCGCACTTTTGACATAGATTGATTCTATCAGACCTGACAGATTTCAACCTCCGAATTGCTCCACCGAGTCTTTTACACAGCGTGTGAAATGCATTACTAAAACCTGTCAGGTCGCTTAGAAGCGGGTAAAATAGTCCGCATGCTGAGAGCCCTATTCAAAACTATGCGCCCCAAGCAATGGGCAAAAAACGTGTTCTTGCTGGCTGCTATCGTTTTCGACCGCAAGCTGACCAATGTGGATGCCATGTTGCATACTGTCATCGGCGTGGTCGTCTTCAGCCTGGTAGCCAGCGTGGTTTATATTATTAACGATATCGCTGACGTCGAAGCCGACCGCCAGCATCCAACCAAACGTAACCGCCCTATCGCAGCAGGCAAGCTACCTATTCAAGCGGCCTGGGTTTCTGCGATTGTCTTGTTGTTGATCGCCTTTCCAGTCGCCATTTGGCTCTCTCCTGCATTTGCACTGATAACCTTCCTGTATTTAATCCTGAACCTGCTCTATTCCAAATGGCTCAAACATGAAGTTCTGCTCGACATTATCTTGCTGGCATCCCTATATGTGATCCGTGTGGCCGCCGGTGTGGCTTTGATCGATGTGGTACGCTTCTCGCCCTGGATTTACATCTTCACAACCTTCCTGGCGCTTCTGATGGGCACGGGCAAACGACGTGCTGAACTCTCCGAAATCGCTGATGGCCCCAACGCACAGCGGCGCGTGTTGGATGGCTATACCCTGAGCTTCCTCGACCATCTCATCACGTTGGCTTCGGGAATGACCATCATCACCTACAGTATGTACACATTTTCAGCGCCCAATGTGCCTGAGAACCACGCCATGATGCTGACCATTCCCTTTATCATCTATGCCATCTTTAGATACCAATACATGTTGCAGGTCAAGGGCATCGGTAGCGCACCCGAAGAGCTGGTCCTATCTGACCGTCCGTTGCAACTTGCTGTTGCTTTGTGGGGAATAGCCGTGTTGGTCGTTTTCTATATCTCATGAGCAAAGCCTCCGCGCCCGGGAAAATCATCCTATTTGGCGAACATGCCGTTGTGTACGGTCAACCTGCCCTGGCGGTGCCCGTCACGCAGGTACAGGCCGAAGCGCGGATCGACAGAATTTTCAGTGCCGGGATTCGCATCAATGCGCCCAACATCCAACTGAATGAAAAACTGGACGCGCTCGCGCCAACCCACCCGTTAGCTGCCACTGTCCGAAATACCATTCATGCGCTTGAAGCGGACTCACTTTCCAACGTATCCATTCTGATACGCTCGAGCATTCCGGTCGCTTCGGGACTGGGTTCAGGTGCGGCTGTGTCGGTAGCCATCATCCGCGCGCTGGCAAAACACATGAAAAAAGAACTGACGAATGAGCAAGTCAGCGCGCTGGCTTTTGAGACAGAGAAACTGTATCATGGCACACCCTCTGGCATCGACAACACCGCTGTTACCTACGCCAAACCTGTCTATTTCGTCAAAGACCAGCCGATCGAGGTTTTTAATGTCAAATATCCTTTTATGATTGTGATCGGCGATACGGGAGTTCCGGCTTCCACAAAGGAATCTGTCCGTGATGTGCGCATGCAACGTCATAAAAGACCTGATCGTTACGAAACGCTATTCTCTACTATTGGAAGTATCGCAAAGACAGCCCGTCAATTGATCGAAAGTGGCATGCCAGAGAGTCTCGGCCCGTTGATGGACGAGAACCATGCCATGCTGCGCAGCATGGGCGTTTCATCACCTGAACTGGACAATCTGGTCAAAGCGGCTCGCGAAGCGGGCGCATTGGGCGCGAAGATGTCGGGCGGCGGACGTGGGGGTAATATGATCGCACTGGTGCAGGCTAGCAAGGCGGGAGTGGTTGCCAGGGCGCTGAAAAATGCCGGGGCGACGAATACAATTATTACGAGGATTTCGTAGCCGTGTTATCGCGAGCGAGTGACTTGTACTCCGAACGGGGTAAACGAGCGTAGCGATCTCTACATCCGCACAACGAGGAGATTGTCATGCCACCAACAAACGGCGGCTCGCAATGACAGTTCTGAAGGAGTATCAAATGAAAACCATCGGGATGCTTGGGGGAATGAGTTGGGAATCTTCGGTTGAATACTATCGTATCGTAAATGAAACAGTAAATGAAAAACTGGGTGGGCTGCACTCAGCTAAAAGCCTGATATATTCTGTGGACTTCGCCGAGATCGAGGCTCTGCAACATGCTGGGCGTTGGGATGAAGCCACACAAGCCATGATTGAGGCTGCCCGTCATGTAGAAGCCGGCGGCGCAGATTTCGTGGTCATCTGTACCAACACCATGCACAAAATGGCAGATCAGGTCGAGGCAGCTATCAGCATCCCGCTGCTGCACATCGCGGATGCAACTGCTGATGCGATCAGAGCACAGGGACTAAGCAAAATCGGTTTATTAGGAACGAGATTCACGATGGAAGAGGATTTCTATCGTGGACGTTTAGTGGAGAAACGCGAACTGGATGTACTCATCCCCGATGCAGAAGACCGTGAGATCGTCCACCGTGTCATTTATGATGAATTGGTGTTAGGTGAGATTAAGGCAGAATCGCGAGAGCAATATAAACGCATCATTGAAAAGCTGATCGCGAAAGGCGCACAGGGCATCATCCTGGGTTGTACTGAGATCGGTCTATTGATCAAGGATGAAGACAGCCGCGTGCCGCTGTTTGATACCACTTATATTCACGCCGTCGCTGCCGTGGAGATGGCGCTATCATAATCTCATTGCGAGATGGGCGTAAGCCTGACGCGGCGATCCCCTCGTAGCGAGGAGATTGCCCGTCCTGGCGTTCCGAGCCAGGGCTTCGCTGCGCTCGCAATGACACGGAGGAATAATGACATTCACAATCGACGAATCCTATCTCAACAAACTGACTCAGGAAATGATCCGGATCAACTCGGTCAACCCGTCCCTGACCCCCGAGGGAAAAGGCGAGTCTAAGCTTGGCAAATATGTGGCTGAAAGGCTGAAGGAACTTGGTCTGGAAGTGATCGTCAGCGAGGTCGCGCCCGGGCGCGTGAACACGGTCGGCGTGCTGAAAGGCTCCGGCGGCGGGAAGTCGCTGCTGCTGAACGCGCACCTCGACACGGTTGGCGTGGAGGGCATGAGCATCGATCCGTTTAGCGGAGAGTTGAAAAACGGCCGCATGTATGGGCGCGGCTCACAGGATATGAAGGGTAGCCTGGCTGCCATGATCACCGCCGCCAAAGCCATCGTCGAGGCGGGCATTCGACTGCGCGGCGATTTGCTCATCACCGCCGTGGCGGACGAGGAGCATAGTAGCATCGGCACGGAAGCGCTGGTCAAAGAATTCAAAGCGGACGGAGCTATCGTCACTGAGCCAACCGACATGCACATCTGCCGGGCGCATCGCGGCTTCATCTGGTTCGAGGTGGAGACGATCGGCCGCGCCGCGCATGGCAGCCGCTACACCGAGGGCATCGACGCCAATATGCGCATGGGTCGCTTTCTGGCGGAGTTGGAAAAACTGGAGCAGGAATTGCTGCAACGGACAGCGCATGAACTGGCGGGACCGCCGTCTCTGCACGCGGCGCTCATCCAGGGCGGGGCGGAAATCAGCAAGTACGCCGAACGCTGTAAGCTGACCATTGAGCGGCGTATCATCCCCGGGGAAACGGTCGAGGGGACGCAGGCTGAATTGCAGGAAATCATCGACCGGCTGTCAGCTCAGGATTCAAGCTTCAAGGCCACGGTCAAAGCCACGTTTTGGCGAGAGCCATTCGAGGTCCGGGAAGATGCGCAGATCGTCCAGATCATGGATAAAATCTTGGACGAGCGTCTCAGTCATCATCCCGAGCATACCGGTCAGACCTTCTGGACAGATGCTGCGCTAATTGCTGATGCCGGCGCGGAAACCGTTCTGCTGGGGCCGGTGGGACACGGTCTGCACAGCGCAGAGGAATGGGTCGAGATGAAGTCGGTGGTCGATCTGTCGTATGTACTGGCTGAGACTGCTATTGAGTATTGTAAATAAACATGTCTAACACAGCAGATATCATTATCATTGGCGCAGGGGTACAGGGTGCCAGCCTGGCTTTTCATCTGGCGGAGCGCGGCGTTAAGGCACTTGTGCTGGAGAAGAACTTCGTCGGCGCGGGCGCAACCGGCCGTTCGAGTGGTATGGTGCGCATGCATTACGACGTGCGCCAAGATTCGGAACTGGCCTGGGCTTCGTTCGAATATTTCAAGAACTGGGCCGAGATTGTGGGAGGGGATTCAGGCTTTACCCGCACGGGCTTCATCCAACTTGTAGCACGCGAGCACGAGGAAACCTTACGACTGAATACAGCCATGAATCAGGAAATCGGCATCCCAACCTTCCTGATCTCTGCTGACGACGTCAAACGACTGGTTCCCTACTTCGTGACAGATGACTTCGACATCGCTGCCTACGAACCGGAATCCGGCTACGCAGACCCGAGCGCGACGACCGCATCCCTGATAAATGCCGCTAAAGAAAAAGGAGCTCGCATTGTACAGAATTGTTCCGTGATAGGAATCCTCGTGGAGAGTGGAAAGGTGAAAGGTGTGAACACATCACAAGGTGATTTCTTCGCGCCGGCGATTGTCAATACGGCCGGCCCTTGGGCGGATAAAGTCAACACGATGGTCGGCCTTGACTTTCCACTCACCACCTGGCGACATGACACCGCGTTCGTGGGTGTGACAAAAGAAATGGGATATCATTTCCCCGCTGTGATCGACTTTCCCAACGAGATGTATTTCCGCCCAGAAATCGGTGGTCTGATGCTGGTCGGTCTCGAGGATGGCAATCCACTGGGTGACTCACCCGACGGAGATACCGACCATGCCATCAAGGGCTTCATCGAACGCGCCATCGATCGCATCTGCCAGCGCATTCCAAGAATGGAAAACAGCTACCTGCATACCGCCCATGGCGGCTACGATGGTATCACCCCTGACCAACATCCTTTAATCGGTCAGGCCGGGCCGGAAGGATTTTATCTGCAATGCGGTATGAGCGGCACTGGTTTCAAGATCGCGCCTGCGATTGGGCTGTGCATGTCCGAACTCATCCTGGATGGAGAATCCAAAAGCATAGATATTTCGATCTACCGTCCCCAGCGTTTTGAAGAAGGGGACGAGATTAAAGGAAATTATATAAGCGTCTGGCATTGATACTGGGAAGGGTATCGTGGGAAGAAAAAATATCACCCTGATTGTGCTTACTTTGCTCCTGGTTTCTTGTTCTTCTGCCAACCCTATTATCATTACTACCCCAACTCCTCCAAACACAGTTACGCCCACTCTCACAAAAACCCCCACCCCGCTTCTCACCTTCACACCTACACCTATTCCCATCCTTGCGCGCCCGCTCTATCACCTAACCACAACCTTCGACTACGACCGTCACTTTATCACTGCTGACCAGAGCATCATCTATCCCAATCACACGGACGTAAGCCTGAACTCGCTCACCCTGGCCATCGCTGCAAATCTGTGGACGAAGTGTTTTAGACTGGAAAGCATTTTTGTAGACGGTGTCGCAGTGACCGAATACATACTCAACGGACATCATCTGGATATCCCGCTCCCGACCCCGCTCGAACCGGCTACCGCTACAAAACTGCATCTGCGCTACAGTCTGTCCCTGCCCTACGCAGACCAGGCCCAAAGCCTGCGCGCGCGCATCTTCGGTTATGGCGACTTGCAAACCAACCTGACCAACTGGTATCCATTCATCGTCCCCTACATCGACGACGAATGGATCATCCGCGAGCCTTGGTCGCATGGGGAATATCTGGCTTACCCGCTGGCGGATTTCATCGTCGATCTGAAATTCGCAAGCCCTGACAATGTTCCGGTTGTAGCCGCCAGCGGCGCGCCCGAACCCAACGGCGAATACACCCGCTACACACTGACAGAAGGCCGTGCCTTTGCCCTCTCCGCCAGCCGTGATTTCGAAGTTGCCAGTCTTAAGGTTGGAGATGTCAAAGTCTCCAGCTATTATTTTCCCATCTACAAACGTGCGGGCGAAGGTGCACTCATTGCCAGCAAGCAGGCCATCGAAGTTCTCTCCGAGTGCTTCGGACCATATCCGCACGAGACGCTCTCCCTCATCGTCGCCGACTTCATGGATAGCATGGAATACTCCGCGCTTTATTTCAACAGCCGCTACTTCTACGACCAGTTCGACGGCAGCCCCCAGAACTATCTGACCTTCGTCTCCGTCCACGAGACCGCACACCAGTGGTGGTTCGAACAGGTCGCCAACGATCAAGCCCTCGAGCCCTGGCTGGACGAGGCGCTTGCCACATACTCAGAAGAGATCTTCTACGAAACGAAATACCCCGATCTCGTCCCTTGGTGGTGGTCTTATCGCATCAACTTCTTCGAACCCAGCGGCTACATCGACATCCCCGTTTATCAAGGCCAGAATGACGACAACTACAAACGCATCGTCTACTTCAATGGGACGCATTTCCTGCACGATCTGCGCGCCCGCATCGGGGATGAGGCCTTCTTCGCATTCCTAAAGGACTATTACACCCAGGAAAAAGGCCAAATCGCCACCAGCGAAGATTTCTTCCGCATTTTAGACACGCATACAGATATAGATTATTCCGATATTGTCCGGGGGTATTTTCGTAACAGATAAGTTACCGATTACCGCCAGCTAACTTCACCGCTTCCGGTGACTTTCGCAGCGCGTACATGGCCCAGATACCCACAATTGGGCCAAGAGCCAGGAATGCAAAAGCCCATTCCCAGCCAAAAAACCCTTCCAGCGTGGGAACCAGACGGATGGTCACCAGCGTCAGCAAAAATCCCAGGCTGGTTTGTAAGGTCAGCGCTGTGCCAGTGTATTCCTTCTGGCACAACTCGCTGACCGCCGCCGAAAACTGCGCCGAGTCGGCTACGATGGCAAAGCCCCAGATCAGGCATAGAATTACAAGGGCAATTGGATTCCCACCGAACAACAACCCCACAACAAGGGAGCACAGGCCGCTCGTCACCAGCGAAGCGATAGTCACCGTTGTGCGTCCGAATCTGTCCGCCAGTTGACCGGCGGCGATGCTGCCCAATCCACCGATGCCAATCACAGCAAACGCAACTGCGCTGGCCCAGACTTCACCTATGCCAACGGCGTGAAAGCTAGCCGTCAGGAATACCTGTATCCAGGCCCACATCGCGAACAGTTCCCACATGTGACCCAGATAGCCTGCGTTAGCAAGAACGAGTTCGCGGTTACGCATGACCTGTCCAACATACTTCCAGTTGAATTTCGGCGTGGAAGGACGATACGGCCCTTCTTCGATAAACAGCAGCGCGAGCAATCCGCCAAAGGCAGCTAAACCCGCCGCCGAATAGATTACCCATTTCCAATCCCCCACACCACCCAGCGCATTGACGATGTGCGGCGAGGCCGATCCGATCGTTAGCGCGCCCACCAGCAGCCCGATGCCCAGGCCGCGGTCTTCCTTTGTCCAGGTGGCGATGATACGCATCCCAACCGGGTAGACGCCCACCAGGAAAATGCCCGTCAGCAGGCGCAGAGTCAGCGCAACCGAAAAGCTGGTCGCGACCAGTCCAATCAGCGCGGTCGAGAGCGCGGCCAGGAACGCGGAAACTGCCACTAAACGGGGTGCAGGTAGAAGGTCGGAGAGATTTGTCAGGGACGATATAACCGATCCGATCACAAATCCAAGCTGTACCGACATGGTCAGCCAGGCCTTTCCCGAGTCATCCAGTGACCAGAGCTTTGTCAAAGCAGGCACGACGGCCGAAGCTGAAAAGTAGACGGCCATAGAAAATAAAACCGAGAATGAGAGCAAAATGATCGTGCGCCATTTTTTATCCATTTGCAACTCCCGGTCTGAACGTGTAACACCAGGCTTCGCCTTCCAAAACTGTACCCCCGCCCTGACGCGTAATTGCGACCTTCAATTGTGTAACGGGTTTCGACTCGTGGAGCGATAAAATTTCCGCCTCAGCCGTGATGGTATCGCCGATAAAAACCGGTGCAGTGAACTTCCAATCCTGGCTGAGGAACACTGTGCCCGGTCCGGGCATGTCCATCGCAACCAGCGCATGCAGCAACCCGGTTGTCAGCCCGCCCTGGACAACCAGCCTTTTGAATTTCGTTTTGGAGGCAAAGGCTTCATCGAAGTGCAGCGGATTTTGATCCCCGGTCATTTCCGCGTAGGCATTGACATGCTCAGCCGTGAGCGTGATAGAGCGCGTGGCTTTTTGCCCAATTGATAAATTCTCCATTTTCTATACTCCTAACGTCAAGCCACCATGTTTGTACATCCCCCATGATATGAATTATATTACCTGCGCTAATTGCAAATTCGCCGCGATGAGCGGAAAGACCTGGTCAGCAAACTGTTCTGCGGAAAGGCGTTCCGTCCCCTTCTCGCGATTCCATTGCAAAATCAGGCCGTAAATCGCCCAACTTGCAGCGGTCGCAGCAGTGTTGGTATCGACATCAGTCTCTTCCTTTTCAAGCCACATCTGTAACAATTCTTGCAATTGCTTTTTCACCTGCGTTTCCACCAACGCCTCGAATTGAGGCTGTGCTGTGGTGCAATGGGTGTGGGCGTGAGAAACAAACTCGCAGACTGTCACAATGAGCATACGCAAGTTTTCATCTGTATAGTGACAGGCGTTCAATGTTCGTTTTTCAAGCTCCTGCCGGAACGTCTGCCTGATGCTCTGATCGAGCAAATCGTATTTGTCTGCAAAGTGCGCGTAAAACGTGGCGCGGTTGATCTCCGCCTTATCGGTGATGTCCTGCACGGTGAGGGATTGGAATCCCTTTTCAGGCAGAAGTTCATCAAACGCAGTCAGGATCAGGTTGCGTGTCCGTTTGACGCGGGGATCCATTCGTTCTTCTTCCAATACATTGGACAACATTTTCGCTCCAGTGTTGCTTATCCAACAGATTCAAAATCTTGATGGTTGACCCAAACTCATAAGAGAGGTAAATTATACAACATGTGTTGCTTAGACAACGAATGTATATTATCATAACTTCAAGGATGAAGTCAAGGAGTAGAAAATGAACGTAACAATCATTGGTGCAGGAAATATGGGGCGCGGTATCGGAACCCGCGTAGCAACAGGCGGGCACTCTATCACATTTGTGGACTCGAATCCTGAAACCGCAGAGAGGGCGGCTGCAGAGGTCAAAGCTTCTGCGAAGAATGGTGCCAAGGTTTCCACTGCCAATCTCGATGAGGCAGAGCTTGGTGATGTGGTGGTGCTGGCTGTGTGGTACGGCACCAACATCGAGGTTGCCAAAAAACTCAGGGACAAACTCGCAGGTAAAGTTGTTGTGGATATTGCCAACCCATTGAATGAGACTTTTGACGGGCTGGCTACTGCCCCGGATTCGTCTTCGGCAGAGGATCTGGCAAAAGCGATTGCCTCCGGCGCAAAGGTAGTCAAGGCTTTCAATACGACTTATGCGGGCACGCTCCTCGCAGGACAGGTGGATGGGAAACCCCTGGACGTCTTCATCGCCGGTGACGATGCGGTTGCGAAAGCCAAGGTTGCGCAGATCGTGACAGATGGCGGTATGCGTCCTGTGGATACGGGTCCGCTAAGCCGCGCACGCCAGATCGAGGGGATGCAATTCTTGCATATTGTGACCCAGGAAACACTTGGCACGAACTGGGGCAGCACGATAAAGATTTTAGGGTAATGGAGCTATATCTAAATCCCTAATAACTGCTGAAAAATTCTTTCGGAAAATCTGCTCTTGGTGGCATTCACGTCGCCGAGAGCAACAATTTCATTGAACGAAGATATTGAAATCAGTGAAAGAAATTATCCTTACAATTCGTCTTGATAGTAGACTGGAGACAATTTATGAGTACTTACCCGAATTCAGAAGCCAAAACCGAAATTTCGATTCATCCCGCCACCAGGATTGGTTCCCTTTCATTAACCGTATCCAATTTGGAAGTTCAAACCGCCTTCTACCAGCAGGCATTGGGATTCAAGCTGCACCGGCAAGAAGGAAACCAGGCAGTATTGGGTACCGACAAAAAAGAGCTATTGCAACTTGTAGAACAACCCGGACACAAGCGCTACCAGCGCGTGACCGGTCTATATCACTTCGCGGTACTCTTTCCGGATCGACGTGAACTGGCGCGCGCCATGGCGAGGTTGTTCGTTTTGAAATATCCCAACTACCCAACCGACCATATCCTGACCAAGACCACCTACCTGGATGATCCCGAAGGCAACGGTATCGAACTGTACACCGAATCCCCGGAAGATGGCGAATGGTTCATGGACGATAACACCTTTGCCGCGCGCCGCGCAGACGGCACTCTCAGTAACGGACGCGAGCCGCTGGACGTGGATGAACTCTTCAGTCATCTTGAAGAAAACCCCGATCTGAATCTCCCCGCTCCGGCAGAAACCCGCATCGGACATGTGCATTTGCATGTTCGCGATGTGGATGAAGCCGTTGACTTTTATCACGGAATCATCGGTTTCGATGTAATGAACAAGTCCAAAACTTTCCAGGCAGCGTTCGTCTCGGCGGGTGGGTATCACCACCACGTAGGTTTGAACACCTGGCAGGGTGAAGGCGCTCCACCGCCCCCGGCTGACGCGCTCGGCCTGCGTTATTTCCAGATTGAACTCCCCGATCAGGATGCGCTGGACGAGGTCATCGTGCGGGTGAGCAAGGCTGGCATCTCTGCCAATCAGACTGAGGATGGGCTGCTGTTGTATGACCCATCGCAAAATGGCGTGATGTTGACGAAGAAAAATTAACACCAAACATCCGAAGTCGCGAGGCTTCGGATGTCTTTGCAAATATTGCTCAAGGCGGCGTCCCCGCCGCCGAAAAAATGTCTTACATAGCCTTGATTGTAAAAGCGCTTTACTTCCCCATAACCTTCAAATAATACTCATCGAAAGCTGCCAGCAAACTTTCGCGCGGCGTGTACCAACCCGGCGTGTACGCTTTCGATTCCACTCCCTGCTGGCTCAACTCACAGACATGCCAATCCTGCAAGTTGGTCTCGTGCCAGAAATCGACCGCCTCCCCCGGGCGGAAATCGAGTTGCTGATCGGCATCGGGATGGAAAAGCCATTCGCTGACCACAGTGCTGCGTCCCACCGCTTCGGGGAAGACCAGATGGAACATCACATAATCAGGGTGGATATTTAGAAGCAGATTCGACAGGATGGAGTAATAATAGCCACGATCACTCTCACCACCATTGAATTCTCCCAACGGAAGCGCGCACGTTCTTCCCGTGACCGTCATGCTGCCACCGCTTGTAATGCTTAAGAATCCGCCCAGAAAGGGCCCCTCGATCAGGTCGTTCTCGGAACTGGTATAGTTTGCAAACTTATTCAGCAACGGATGGATCGTCGGACAATGATAGCATTCGTTGAAATTCTGGAAGACGTATTTCCAATCGGATTTGACGTCATAAGAAATCCGTTTGTGAGACTTCAAACTGCCCATATCCCACTGGCTGAGACGGCCGATCAGCGGGCATAAGTTTCGGCAAAAGGTTCGGGTTCATTGAGTCCAAGATGTACAAAAATAAAACCTTCCCAAAGTTCGACAGGCGCAGCACGCAGCGGATAATCTTCCCAGCGGAAGTCTGCCACTTCCTTCATGAAGGGTGCGCCGATCAGTTTGCCGTCCAGGCCGTAAGTCCAGGCGTGGTAAGTGCATTGAATGCTATTCTTGAACTTGCCTTCGGTTGCCTCACAAATACGCGTGCCGCGGTGACGGCAGACATTGTAAAACGCACTAATCTGATTTTCCTTGTTACGCAGAACAATCAGGCTCTCACCAAATAGATTGAGCAGGAAGTAATCCCCTGGATTCGGAATGCGGCTCTGGTGCCCGGCGCAAATCCAGTATTTGTTGAAGATGCGTTCCTGCTCCTGCTGGAACACTTCATCGGAAGTATAGTATTTCTGCGGGAGAGTCATCGAGCCGGTCTTGAACGTGTCGGATGTTTTGTGGAAAGTTACCATTAAGAATCTCCTATATTTTTTATGTCATTGCGAGCGAGTGAAACGAGCGCGGCAATCTCATGGTTACAGGTTACTTGAGATTGCTTCGGGCCTTGCCCTCGCAATGACATCTATGAATCTTTCAACACCACCTTGGCCGCATTCCTGCCACTTGCGCCGCTGATGCCGCCTCCCGCATGGACTCCGCTACCGCACAGATACAACCCGTCAATCGGCGTTTTGTGGTTCGACCAGCCGGGGATGGGGCGCATGAACAGGAACTGGTCGAGCATGATCTGCCCGTGGTTGAGGTCACCTTCGGTGAGGGAGTAGGTGTGCTCTAAATCAAGAGGGGTGAGGGGTTTGTAATTAGTAATTAGGGATTGGAGGTTGGGGAAGTGCTCGGCGAGGGTATTGAATGCGAGTGTTTCAATCTTTCCTCTTTCCTCTTCCCAATTTCCATTTTTCAAATGATATGGCGTGTATTGAAAATGCACCGAAACAACATTCTCTGTTGTCGTCACTTCGAGATATGGTTTCTCCGAAATCTCACCATACTTAGCAGCGTCGTAAGCCTTTTCCAAATAGTGTAATGATGGGGCAACAGCATAGGTTGTAAATGGCTCCATCCCGTTGGGTAGGAGTTTGACACCCAGATGCAACTTGGCAACCGAGCCGCGCATCTTGATAGATTGCACGTTCCAAACGAAGGTGGGCGGCAATTCCATCGGGCCGACCAAAGACAGAAACGTCCGTTTGGGGTCAGCGGCGGAGAGAATTGTCTTGGCAGCGATCTCCTCACCGTTTGCCAGAACAACACCTGTGGCGCGTCCATGTTCGACTTTGATTCTGGCTACTTCCGCATTCAAACGGATTTCAACTCCGTAGGCTTTAGCGGCCTCGACCAGCGCGCTCGTGACCTGCCCTGCCCTTCCAAGGTGCTGATGGGCCAGTCCGCCACGGTTGAGCCAGTTGTGAATCAGGTTGAAGGTCGTGCCCGCGGACATGACTCCCAGCGTCACGCCGTGGATTCCGAGCGAGGCAACCGCTGCTTTTAGTTGCTCGGATTCAAACCACTCTTCCACGAATTCGACCGCGGTCATCGGCAGGGTGCGGATGATATTAAGCATGTCCTTTCGACCTGTGGAGCGCAGCTTGAGTCCCAATTGAGCGAGGGGCAGACCTTCGCTCAGACTTTCGGGTTTGGGCAGGCGCGGCATGGAGGTACGGTAGGCTGCGTCGAGGAAATCCGTTGCTTTGGACATAAAAGCTGAAAAGTCTGGCCAGCGCGCCGCGTCTTTGGCGGAGAAGCGTTTGATGGATTCGGCCGCTTTCGCAGGATCGGCGTCGAGAACGAGGTTATCGGAATCGGGTAGGAGAGAGACAAATGAAGATTTAACGGAAGCAGGTTTGGGGTAAAGCTCGAGGCGAGACAAATTCAAATCACGGATGATGTCGGGGCGTAAAGTCCCGTTCTGGAGTGAGTCAGCCTTGAAGCCGTCGAAATCTTCCGTCACCAGCGTGCCGCCGGGAATGTCACGTTGTTCGAGCACCAACACACGTTTGCCCGCTTTAGCAAGATAGGCAGCAGAGACCAGTCCGTTGTGGCCTGCTCCAATGATGATCGCGTCGTATGTTTTCATAAAGTGATCCTAATTCACCAGAGATGAACAGAGATAAATGGGGATTTTTTTATCCCTATCCATCTCTGTTTATCTCCGGTTTAGAGTTTTCCATCCTTGAGGGCTTCCTGTACTGACATCTTGCCCGCTGCACCCATGACCCCGCCGCCGGGATGCGCGCCGCTGGCGGCCAGGTAGTAGCCGGGCAGGGGCGTGCGGAAGTCGGCCCACTGCGGCGCGGGGCGCATGAAGAAAATCTGGTGCAGCAGCAGTTCGCCGTGGAAGATGTTGCCACCAGTAATGCCCGCGATACGTTCGATGTCTTTTGGCGTGATGACTTGTTGGCCAACGATGGCGCGGCGGATGTTGGGCGCGTAACGCTCGAGCGTGAAAATGACCGTTTCGGCGAAGGCTTCTTTTTTCTCCTCACTCCAGCCACCTTCCAGATCGTAAGGCACGTACTGGATAAAACACGACATCACATGCTGACCGGGCGGGGCCATATCGGGGTCGATCATCGACGGGATGACCATGTCGATATACGGCTGGCGTGAAAATTGGCCGTACTTGGCATCGTCGTAAGCGCGCTCGATGTAGTCGATGCTGGGACTGATCGAAATCGCGCCGCGGTGCAGTTCGTTCTCGCCGGGCAAGGCGGTGAAATTAGGCAGTTCCGAAAGTGCCAGGTTGAGCTTGCCGGACGAACCACGCACGCGGAAATTCTGAATGGACTGGACGAACTCATCCGGGAAATATTTCGGCTCGACGAACTGTAGGAAAGTCCGCTTGGGATCAGCAGCCGAGAAGACTACTTTGGAATAGAGTTCTTCGCCGCTTTCGAGGACAACTCCGGCTGCGCGTCCCCCCTTGACGATGACCTGCGCAACAGAACTATTGACTCTAATCTCGGCCCCAAGCGCTTTCGCTGCATTCGCGATGGCACTGCTGACCCCGCCGGAGCCGCCCTTGGCAAAACCCCAGGCGCGGAAGGCACCGTCGATCTCGCCCATGTAATGATGCAGCAGCACGTAAGCTGTCCCCGGCGAGCGCGGACCGAGGAAGGTGCCGATGATGCCGCTGGCGGCCTTGGTGCCTTTGAGTGCGTCGGTCTCGAACCACTCCTCGAGCAGGTCCGCGGAGGATTGCGTGACCAGCTTGGAAATTGTGTACAGCTCCTTTTCGGACAACCCTGCTGCATACTGACCCAGCTTGAGCAATCCCATCAAATCGCGCGGATGCAGCGACGAGGGGTCGGGCGGCACCAGGTTGATGAGCGGTTTGATGGCCTTGGCAGCGCGCGCCATGACACGCGCATACTCATCGTAGGCTTCCGCATCCAACGGCGAGTGACGATACAACTCGCGGCGCGTCAGGTCGTGGTCGTCCCACAGACCGAGGTAATCGCCGTTCTCCATCGGCGTAAAGGTGGACGGCAGCGGCAGGATTTTCAACCCATGTTTGGGCAGTTCCAGCTCGCGGATGATCTCCGGCCGCAGCAGACTGACCACGTACGAGAACTCGGTGAACTTGAAGCCCGGGAAAATTTCCTCGGTCACCGCCGCGCCGCCGACAATCTCGCGCCGCTCCAGCACAACGACTTTCTTGCCCGCGCGCGCCAGGTAGGCCGCAGCGACCAGGCCATTGTGGCCGCCGCCGATGACGATTGCATCGTATTGGTTAATTGTCATTAGTTTTCTCTTCCAGCAACTTCTTCAACAAATGTATTTGCTCCTGCTGCATCTCGATCAATTCCAGCCATTGCTTCTCGCGTAATTCATCAACTTTCTTATGTAAATCAGCGATCTCCAATTCCGCCTTCATGTTGACTTCATAGTCGTGCGCTGCATCCAGCCTGTCTTTGGCGGTTTGTCGGTTCTGCGACATCATAATGACAGGCGCCTGAACAGCAGCCAACATGGACAGGAACAGATTGAGCAAAATATACGGATATGGGTCAAAGGCGGCATTCATCCTGGCCAAGATGAAAGTGTTCAATATGATCCAGGCCAATAAGATAGCAGCAAATATTATGATGAAGGTCCACGAACCACCGAAAGAAGCTACCCGATCAGCAAGGCGCTGTCCAAAAGAAAGTGTTTCGTCAAATTCCTTGTTGATATTGCGTGCGACATGCTTCCCCTGTAAAATGTGGCGGATTAAATCTTGCTCACGGTGCGAGAGCGTGCCCAGCTTTTCAAGCGCGTTGTTTTTGAACTGGTCTTGAGAATGTTCCTTCATTTGATTTGCCTTCCTTGCCTGTATTACTTACATCAATAGTCAAACTCGGTAGCGAGTGCCGCCTTGACGCTCTTTCCTTGTTCAAACAAACTCTTGAACCACCGGATTGAATTCACTTTCGTCTCTTCTTCTAAATTCTCTCTATTAAAAATATCCTCGGCAAATGCACCTATATCCTCCACGCACCAGTCGTAACGATAGTATGCCAGCGCTAGTGGGTCAACTTCAGTCTCGCCATAGCCTTCGAAGAACAGTCGCTCCCATTTTCCTTCCGATGTGTCGTTGAAAATACTCCCAATGATGAACAACAGGTCACGTTCTTTGGGAGCCAGTACAGTTTCGTCCCAATCCACGATGTAAATTTTGTCATCATCGCTGAGCAACAGGTTAGCGGTATGGATGTCCGCGTGGCAGAGGACAAATTCCAGGTCCGTTTCTTGCATCCTTTTTGACAGGGCTTCTGTCCGTTCAAGGATAATTGCAATTGTTTCATAGCTTTCCAGCCA
This sequence comes from Anaerolineales bacterium, assembly GCA_050115035.1. Taxonomy (GTDB): domain Bacteria; phylum Chloroflexota; class Anaerolineae; order Anaerolineales; family Villigracilaceae; genus JAABUE01. Next base: position 47,226 of record JASFRG010000013.1, read on the forward strand.
GAAGACGGCTAACTCCCTTTGGAAAGAATCATCGTATGAACGGGTTTTAACTTGCCTGTGAAGTTCTTTAGCAAACCCAAGCTGTTTCGGGATAAACTTCTCGTGCTTGATCTGGTGCAACAATTCGGGCGTCGGTTGCGTGGTGTGGAGTCGTTTCAGTGTGGAACCAAACTCAATCCAATGTGTATCTGACATGCCTACATCCATAACACGTTCACCTGTAATGAAGGGATACAGGATAAATAAAAAATCATCCGCTCGGGCCCACGCTTCATCATTATTGGTTGACAGCGGAGCCGTGACCTGCTGGATGCCCTGCTCCTTAAGAAAGCGTGGAACTAATATTCCGTTTGGATTTGGGATTTCCTTTCTTAGCTTAAGAAAATAAGCAGCGTTTCCCGCATCCACGCGATAAGCCCAGGCGGACGAATCCAGGCCAAGGGGCATGAAATCTATGCCTATTGCATGAATGGGATAATTCTCTTGCAAGGCAGAGACTATCTTTTCATCGGAGATGTCCGGCTTCTCAATCATTGTCCAGTAACTTGACTGCAAAATATCCCTGTACTTCCTGTCCTCCCGGATACGTGGTAGCCGGGCACAAGCCAAATCCGAGAGCCTTCCACATTGAGGTTGCTTCCCTCTTATCCAAGGAACTCCAGGCACGCAATTGATAAACGCTCCTTTCTTGAGCCCGCTTAAGACACTTATCGATCAACTGCGTGGCAATCCCTTTTCGGTGAAAATCTTGATGCACTTCCAGAATATCGATATAGCCCTCATAAGTTTCAGGCAGAGGCGCTGGCAGTATTTTCCAATACACTGAAATCAAACCAATGAATTTTTCTTCTTGCATAGCGAGGATCGAAAAACCATCATCGAGATGCATGTGGTGAGCCACCTTCTCGCCCCACTGCTCTCTAACTTTATCTTTCAATTCTTTATCAGCATCAACAAAATCTAGGTTTGTTTCATTCAGCATAAACTCGTCGTGTCGTCTCAATTCCATAAAAACTCCTTGCCGCTGTTAATTGGATAAATCAAGCTCTAAATAACCTCCATATGAAGTGAGAATGGGAAACAGGTCTGGTCGCATATCTGTTTCTTCTGTAAAAGCAATTTCTTCAACTGCTTGTCTTTCTTCCAAACCTACAACGATATCCTTCCGCATAAAAAAAACGATCTTTTCTCTATCCGTTACCACGCGAACCGGAAAATATTGCTCATAAAGCAAGGCAGAATTCACAAATGGGGCAACCCAATTGTCATGAAACTCAATGAGTTCGGGGGACTCATTCGCAAGAACATATTCGTCCACAATTTCGTCACCGCGTTTTGCCAACTCCCTGTTACATAACATCCCCAGGTCAATGATGCGTTTGCCATCCCCTTCAAACAGCAATAGGCCGCCCATATCAGGTCCTGCGAAGGTGATAGCATCCAGTTTTAGATATTGCTGGATCTGGGTAACCACTCGTGCATCGTTTCGGATCAGATCCACATTCAACCAAAATTGTCTGTTCACGGTGAAAGAGCGGTAGGTGGCTGTCACGTTGACGAGGATGCCGGTAAGGATGATGGCAACAGATATTCCCTTTGCATATGGCAAGAGAGTCTTTATCGGAATTTTGTCGAGGAAATGGGCCAGAGTGAGCAATGAACTACCCCGCCGCAAGCGGACGGGGTATCGGTCCGCTAAAACAACTCGAGTTGCTGTACATGTAATTGCTCATATTCTTCTTGTCCTTGTTGCTTAACATACTCCTTGATCACTTCTTCTG
>JASFRG010000014.1:0-48405 GCA_050115035.1 Anaerolineales bacterium
CCTATTTGCGTGACCGGATCACCGGCGTATACGCCATTCCACCATTGGCTGAGTTGGTGACACAGGCTGCTTCTCAACTCGGCCTACAACAACTTCGCCCTGCCCCTAACTATTGAGATAATACCCCAGATGTTGTTATAAACCACTTAAGTCAACAAATACTTTAAGCCGGCGATTTATCGTTGACCTTACGTTAACAAAAAATGGTCTCAGAAAAACTATTACTCAATATGCTGGAGTTCAAGGGTATTGTAAACGATGTGGTAGGGCTTTTGCCCCGGCCTTTATTCGTCAATATAAAAAAAACCAAATTTATGATCACGGATTTGGTGCTTGGCTTGTTCATCAACGCGTAGCACTGCGGCTACCATACGAAAGCATTGTTGAATCTTCGCAAGAATATTTTAATGAAAAAATTTCGGTTACTTTACCGACTCACTGTTTAAGAAAATTCGCCCAACATTACACAGAGACTGAAGATGCAATTATCAGGAATTTATTGACCAGTCCATTCATCAATGTAGATGAGACAAAAGTTAATATAAAAGGTGAGAATTGGTATGTCTGGGTCTTCACAAATGAGCAATATGTAATCTTTAGGCTCAGTGAAACACGAGAGTCTACCATAGTGCATGATTTTTTGAGTACGTATGAGGGTGTTTTGGTTTCAGATTTTTATCCGGGTTACGACTCTGTTCCCTGTCGACAACAAAAACGTTGGGTTCATCTAATTCGTGATCTCAATGATGATCTTCAGAGTCATCCATTCGATAAAGAGTTCGAAACATTTATTTCGGCAATAAGAAACCTTATCGTGCCGATAATGGAAGCTGTGCAGAAGTATGGGCTGAAAAAACGAAACCTCAATAAATTCAAGAAATCTGTGGATAAATTCTATCAAAAAAGGATAATAGACAAGCGATACAAATCTGATTTAGTGTGTAAATTTCAGAAAAGGTTTATCCGATATCGAAATAGTTTGTTTACTTTTCTTGAAGAAGATTCTATACCTTGGCACAATAACACAGCGGAGAGAGCTATCAGGCCGTTTGCAATACAAAGGGATATATCCAAAAGCCCTTTTCAGGAATTCGTCACCCGCGATTATTTAGTTTTACTTAGTATTCGGCAAACATGTCGCTTTCAAGGTAAATCATTCTTTAAATTCCTTTATTCAAAGAAGACAGACCTTGACAAGTTTGAGACTCGTAAACGCAAGCGGCGTGTCTAGCAGAGAAATAAACCATCGCTATCCGCTTGACTATCACTGCATATCAATCTGTATGATCGCAACTCACTCGTCAACCTGGAATTGACGTGTGCTCGATAGGGTATCCCCGCCTTATCTTTTAGAAACGCCTGCATGGCTTTGAAGTTGAGAAAAAAAGCACAGTCGGAAACAGCTGTGCTTTTTATCTCCAATACGCAATTGTTCATTAAACTTTTACCCAGGCTGGATATTCATGATCAAAGTTGTAATACAGCGTTTGCTGGGGATAGCGGAAGTCCACCACATCCTTTTGAACGGATTCGGGATCTTCCTTTTCGACCAAAACACGCGCCATAAAGTCCGCGATGGTTTCCATGTCGGCTTCGTTCATCCCCAGGCGGGTGACTTCGATGGTACCCATGCGCAGCCCGCTGGGGCGGTCCCAGTCTTCGGGTTTGTCTTCGGGAACCAGGTTTTTGTTGGTGATGAGGTTGGCTTCCGCCAGGCGATGGGCCACTTCCAGTCCGCCGCCGAACTCCTTGACACGCGCGATGACCTGGTGGCTCTGGGTGTAGCCTTTGTGAGCGCCCAGGACGGGGATTCCGCGTTCGTCGAGAGCCTTGCCTAATGCTTTAGCGTTCTTGACGATCTGCGCCATGTAGAACTCCCCAAACTCGATCATCTCCGCTGCGGAGACCGCCAGCGCCGCCACGCGATTGACCTGGTGGGTAGCGGCCAGCGCCGGGAAAATGGTATCAGCGATCGGCTGGGTCAGAGCCGGGTCGTTCCATAGGATCATCCCGCTTTGTGGACCGGAGAACGTCTTACCTGCGGAGCCGGTCAGCACGGCAGCGCCTTCGTTCAGCGGGTCTTGAAACTGCCCGCCTGCGATTAGGCCAGCCTGGTGTGCGCCGTCGAAGATGAATATCCCGCCCCATTCGGCGATGATCTGGCTCATCTCGCGTACGGGCAACGGGAAGAGCGTCATGGACATGCCCATCACCACCAGTTTGGGTTTGTGCTGGCGGGCGGCCTTGGCAAAGCCTTCCAGGTCTACTTCGAGTTCGCCCATGTCGAAGGGTACATCGAAAATCTGCAGGCCGCGCGTCCCGGCCGGGCCGTCGTAACGGTTGCTGGAGTGCCCGCCGAACGGCTGCGGCGCAGACATGATCACGTCACCGGGCTCACTCAGCGCGTGATAGACTGTCATGTTACCGAGCATGCTGCCCATCAGACGATGGTCGGCGTAATTGCAACGGAAGGCAGTTTTGAGCAACTCGACGCACAAGGCTTCGACCTCGTCGATGTGCTGGGTGCCGGCAAACCAGCGATTGACGCGACCGATGTGTCCCTCCGCCGCCCGCGTCCCGATCTCGGACGAGAGCAGGGCGCGCACCATCGGGCTGGTCGGCGCTTCGGGCGCCAGCAAATTGATGCAGCGCTCGCCGCGCCATTCTTCATTCCGTTTGACAGCCTCGACGACTTCCTGTGCCCACTGCCTGGGGGATTCGGTCGCGTTCATAATCGACCGGGCGTTGGCCAATGCTTCCTTGTCATGGACTTCGAATTGGGGGGATTCTGTTTCCTTCATCACCTAATCTCCTTACTTTGGCTTTACAATTTGCTCGTCAATCTGGATTGACGTGTGTCCCGATAGTATACCCTCACCACTATTTGAAAAGACGCTTGTACAGATTTGAAATTGGCTCCCATATAATCGATCAGGGATAAGATTGTTACATCAAATAACAAAAAGCACAGCCATGTCAGACTGTGCTTCTTTATTACAGTGGTAATGGGTACTTAACGTACGATTACGCCATCTCAACTTCTTTAGTCGTAATCTCGAACGCAGGTGGCTGCTCGAAGTGCTTCTTGACCGCGCACAGTTCCGCGGAGCGGATCAATGATGGGCGGTATTTCTCGGGGAAGTCGGGCGGTACCTGGATTTCCAGGTCTACCTGGCTGACCATACCGGTAAATGGGTTGCTGTGCATGCGCTGCACGATGCGGATGCCGTCGGTGGACAATCCGCGCTGGCGGCAGAAGCCCAGCACGTAAATGCCTGCGCAAGTTCCCATCGAAGACAGGAACAGGGCAAAGGGGGTGGGAGCCGAACCGTCACCGCCGCCTTGCGGGGGTTGGTCAGTTGCGACAGTGTACGGGCCAAAGTGAGCGTCTACGCGGGCGCCGCCGGGGAAGTCAATGATCATTTCCATATTGTGAAATATCTCCTTTTTGTATTGTCATTCCTTAGATGAGTAAACTCTAAAAAAGTTGCAACGAGTGTGCTTTATAATGCGTACATTATGTTAGGAGTTTCGTAGTCGAATAGGAGAAGCCCGAAAATAGAGTGGTGCCCTATTTTCCGTATTTTTTCACGACTGCGTAAATCCTATGTGTAAAGGAGTATTGCATGGCAAATAAAAAACGAGGTGATCTTGTCATCTCTTCCGGTGGGGGCATGTGGCGAGACCTGGTGTTGCGTTTCAAGCTCATCGTTCGTTTGATGGGCGACAGCCGCGTCAATCCGTTCATCAAACTGTTACCCATCGCTTCTCTGGCTTACCTGATCTTCCCCTTCGATTTGATCTCCGTGGTCCCCGGCGTGAGCGCGCTGGATGATTTGGCGATTGTCTCATTGGGAGCTTATATGTTCATCGAATTCTGCCCACCTCACGTGGTGGAAGAACATATGCAACAGTTGACCAGCAACATGGACGTTGTCACAGGTCTCGAGGATGTGATCGATGCAGAAACCATCGATGTGGATGAGGATGAAAAATAGGGCTTAGACATGAAGCGACTTTTACTGGTAATCCTTGCTTTTTCTCTAACTGCCTGCTTGTCGACGTCCACCCCGCCGCCTCCCACACCCGCACCTGCCACCGTTCCCCCTGATACGTCCGAACCTCCTACAGCGATTCCGCCCACCTCGAATCCAGGAACAGAACTGCCTCCCACGGATGTCCCAACCGACTCGCCTCCTCCTTCACCGGACGCGACCGCCTTCCCCAACCCGGATAATTACGTCTGGGAAACTATCGTCTCTGGCCTCGAGCGCCCCGTAGATTTGCAGCATGCAGGCGATGGCTCTGGGAGACTGTTCATCATCGAGAAGATTGGGCGTATCCGAGTTTTTCAGGATGGACAGTTGCTGGATACACCCTATTTGAACATCACAGACCGGGTTGGCAGCGGTGGTAACGAACAGGGGCTGCTTGGTCTGGCCTTTCATCCAAACTTTGAAGTAAACGGATTGTTCTTCGTTAATTATACAGATACCAACGGTGATACCGTCATCGCCCGTTATCGCGTTACCGGAAACCCCAATGCTGCCGACCCCACCGGCGAGGTGATTCTGCTGCGCTTGAACCAGCCTTTCCAGAACCATAACGGTGGCGTGCTGGCTTTTGGCCCGGATGGCTACTTGTACGCAGGGCTTGGCGATGGTGGCGCAGCGGGTGACCCACAAGGGAATGCCCAATCGTTGGATACCTGGCTGGGAAAGATATTGCGTTTGGATGTAGATGCGGCGGAGCCATATGCCATCCCGGCAGACAACCCATTTGGTAACGAGATCTGGGCCTATGGATTACGCAATCCCTGGCGCATGTCCTTTGACAGCCAGACCGGAGATCTCTACATTGGCGATGTGGGACAAAACCAATGGGAGGAGATCGACTTCGTCTATGCGGGCACGCCCGGTGGCCTGAATTTCGGTTGGGACTATTTGGAAGGCACACATCCCTATGAGGGCTCACCGCCGCAGGATGCTCAACTTGTGCCGCCTGTGGCCGAGTACAGTCACAGCGAAGGAGGCTGCTCGGTGACGAGTGGATACGTCTATCGCGGGGCTATGCCTGAATGGAACGGCATCTACCTGTATGGTGATTATTGCTCGGGAATCGTCTGGGGCCTGATTCGTTCGAATGGCGGCTGGCAAAACCAGGTCCTGTATAGTGGCGTGGGTCGTATCACCTCGTTTGGACAGGATGAGGCCGGTGAAATCTATCTCATTCTGGACAGCGGTCAGATCCTGCAGCTTAGTCCTCAATAAAGGCTCTAACCGCCAAGGTACCAAGAACGCCAAGCTCATCTCTATGACGCCAAGGTTTCTTGGCGTTTTTTAGTTCTCCTTGGCGAACTTAGCTTGCTTGGCGGTTTCAGTTTAAAGTGGATAAATGAGAGAGATGACATCCAATTTAGGCGTTTTGTCATAGCATTTTGTGACGCCTGTCACTGGTTTGCGAGTTTATAGTTGCATAAAATATAGGAGAAGTCAGGAGGCAGATATGGCAAAACGAATGTGGCAAGTACAAATGTTGAAGTATTGTGAACATGTTGGGCATGAGATTGCCCTGGAAAATGAAGTGGTTTATCCGGCAGATCATCTCCCTGATCAGCCGCCGCGAGTGTTGGCCAGTCGCTGTTCGAATGCCGTGCAGTGCAACACCATGTTCGATCAGCCTGTCTGTGTGTGGTGCGGAACCAATCCAAATCACGAACCTGCATAAAACTTAACCGGTGCAAATTATGCATCGGTAGATTCTCTCCTCCCTCTGAGTTGGTTTTTGGCAACCCCGCGAGTTTTCGCGGGGTTGCCGTTTAACATACGTGATCTATTTGACAATCATCCCTAGAATGATCTATAATAATTATGGGTATATGCCCATAACTTATAAATGAAAGGAATTTCTCATGGCAAAGATATTTGTTCGCGAACGTAATCGCGTAGAGAAAGGGGAAGGTCTCCCACGCTTTGCGGTGGTCGGCGTGCAGGGCAGCGATCTCAAGTTTTTTCAGGTACATGTGCGTAAATCGGAACTGGATGCGATTGCCGAGGCCGTTGGCGCGGAAGTGGTGATGCTGCCGCGAGGCACAGGGGAGAATATTGGTGAAGGATCCGGCGGCGGTAAGCGTCAAAAGCGAGGCGGTCGAAAGCGCAAACATAAGAAAGATGCCTAGACCTCGCAAGCGCCGCCGGGTTTGGCATGAGCCCAAGCCGGCTATTTTCAAACCGCTAGGGGTGCCATTAGATCAAATCAAATCGATCATACTATCCCACGATGAATTGGAGGCGTTGCGTCTGGTCGATCTGGAAGGGCGCTACCAGGAAGATGCTGCTGAGCAGATGAGTGTCTCCCGTTCGACACTTCAACGTATCGTGAACGAAGCGCGTTACAAAGTTGTCCAGGCCCTGACCGAAGGAGCAGCGTTACATATCGAGGGGGGAACATTCCGGGTCGCCAGGGTTTGGTGGCAGTGCAAAGACTGTGGTCATCTTTGGGAGATAGAGCATGGCAGCGGTCAAAGCGCTCCCGCCCACTGTCCATCATGCAAAAGCCATGCTGTTCGCCTGCGCAGGAGGCGCAAGCATCGAACGCGATCGTAGACCTTGATGACATGATAACCTAAAAAATGCTCCTGGTGGCGAAACATCACCAGGAGCATTTCGTTCATACAATTTGACGAATTGATTTTTGGATTACTTTTTGTAGATGCGCGTGCCGATGTTTTCGCCGTTCAAAGCACGTGGAATGTTACCGCGCTCCAATCCATTGACAATAAATACCTCGCGTACGCTGCGGGCCGCACTCAAACTCTCCAGCATGGCGCGTTCTACTGCCAGGTCATTCAGGTCACGGGAGAGCAATTCGCCGACTTCAATCTCCGGGATGAATTCAGCTTTTGAATCTTTCTTTGGATCGGCTGTATACAGCCCATGTTCATCCTTGATCAAGATACAGCGTTCTGCTCCCATGACTTCGGCCAGCAAAAAAGCCCCTACGTCCGTGCGGTGTGGGGGGATGCGTCCCAGTGTGGGTGGGCGTTCGAACAACCCGTATGGGGGCATGGCATGCGTTACAGGCAGGATGCCGGGCAGCATATAGTTGGGCAGTTTCGCCAGGTCATCATGACCGATCTTGATCCCACCTCGCTGGCTGAGCAGGATAGCAATCATCAAGGCGTTCTGCTCACTGATACTGGAACCCAATTTGGCCAGCACGCCAGTGGGCATGCCCAGGTCGGTTGCGATGGCATAGGCATGCCGGGCACGTGTCCCGCCGCCAGTGGTGATCAGAATCTTGTGAGATTTTCGCGCTTCTACCAATTCATTCAAGATCGGAAGTACTACCTCCCCGCCGCGATCGATAATGCTCTGCCCGCCGATTTTGACGACGATCAGGTCAGGCATCAAGCGATGGACTGCGCCAGTGTCAGTGCTGGCAAGCAGGGATTTGTCCATCAGTGATTCGCCCATCAGCGGGGAATCGATCTGTAAACGTCCACTTTTATCGCGTTTAATTGTCATAAATATCGCCTCTCTAGTTATGGTTTGAAAGGGCCATTATTTTTTGTAAGGATGTGTTTAAATTATCCTCATCATATTCCTAATTGTAACAGTGCGGTTGTTAGAAATTTTTGGCTTATTGAGCACTGGGCTGATTGCATGAGCACTGCCCTCGCCGCCTGATAATGAAACGGGTCAGATGATAAAACCCCAGCCCAACAAGGAATCCCAAAGCCATATTGCTCAGCAAAGAAACAATAACTGTCGCACCCATCGGTAGCAAATCCTTATTCAAGCGAATGTTCTTGACAAATTTTATAAGCTCTATCCCCACAAGAAACATCATTGCTCCGATGATGGCCGTTGGAAACATAGTAAACAGGCCTGCTACCGAGGATGCAAGGAATAAACCTAATACAATTTCGATTGTTCCCTCAAGAATATTGGTTCCGCCCGTCCGTGCCCCATAATAATATTGTCCCGCCAGGCCGCCAGCCCCGTGACACATTGGCATCCCGCCAAAGAAGGGCACAACGATATTCATAAGACCCTGGTTGAGAGACAGTTTTCTCTCACTCACAGGCTTATCAGGCCAGTAGGTCTTGATTAAAGCGGAAGTGGAGATCGTGGCGTTGGTCACGGTCAGTGGGATTTGTGCAAAGCCTGCCAGCAACAATGTCTGCCAGACTTCGCCAAGGTTGAATTTTGTCAGTGGTGGTAGTGTAAGGACAGGTGGGCTGATTTGTTGGAAGGTACCGGTAATCAGGCCAATTGCCAGACCAAGAAGAATCAATACGATGGCAGCTGGTGCATAGCGGTTTTTCCGAAATACGAGCACCAGAACAATGGAAAGAATTCCCAATATCCACCACGTAGATAGCATTTTTATTGCTTCAGAAGCCAGAAGTACGCCTAATGTTATCTGGATCCCCCAGACAACAGATTTGGGCGTTATCTTTGCTACCCACCCAATCAGGTTCGTTGCAGCAAGAATCAACCAGATGACACCCATCGAGAAGCCGGAGGCATAGATTATCGAGGGGGACCAGCCTTGAGCAATCGCCACCACCGCCAGAACCTTCATCGGTTCGATCGGCATCGGGAGGCGGTACACGATTCCAGTGACGATGTTTGCCAGTCCCATCATCACCAGGAAGCCAGCCGGGTTGAGACCGTTGACCACGATGTAGCCAATAGCCAGGGGGAAGAGCGTCCCAAAGTCGCCCATGGACCCAGCCAATTCCCTCAGGTTGAATTCAAAAGACTTGAAGCGCAAAACGACTCACATTACAAGTAAACACAGTCTGAAGACCACGTTTGAATCAGCATTTTTCTGCCAGATATGCAAAGAAGCCTGCCCGGTGCAGGGCCTTCAGGGTAAGCCAACCCAGAAAGCCCCCAATTGCGCCAAAGAGGATATACCCGATGACGGCACGCAGCAATCCAAGTGCTACGAATCCCAGAGGAACGCCGGTTATCAATCCAAAAACCCATTTGACCAGAAACTTGCCTATATGGCCAAAGATGCCTATTAGAATGGCGACTACCAGATTCTCGGGGTTGCCGCCTAGCAGCCACAGGACTAGGTCTGAACCCAGGCCTATCACTGAATATGAAAGAAAAGTGTTTAGAGCACCGAAATCACCCAGGCCCAGAAAGCTCGCCAGGACTCCGGAGGTCACACCAATGACGGAGGCAGCTCCCGGTTTTGGCACTACCCTGGCGCCAACGACGATAATAGCCATCCAGAAAATCCCGGAATGGCCGGAGAGTTGCAACGGCGTGCGCAACGCGATCTTGGCAACAATCACCAGAGCGGAAAAGAGGGCTAATAAAATTAACTGAAAAGTTGAGAAATAACGTTGTTTCATAAGATAGCCTTTTTCTCACCACAGAACCCACGGAAACCACAGAGAAAAAATGATTTAATCTCCATGTACTCTGTGCTCTCTGTGGTAGAAATCTATGGAGTCAGTATTTCGATTTTATCCACATCCTGAACCCAGGCATCGCGGATGTCAAAGCCTGGGATGGTAGAAACAAGTTTGAGCGTGCCACGCCCCGAGAGATCGAATAAGACATTGTTATCCTGACCCTGGACTTCGGCCCAGGTCAGGGTCTGGGATTTCTCTCGACTGGAACTGGAAACTGTGATCTGTGTGTCGTCCTGTAATTTGTTTTCTTCCACGTAAAGCAAAAGCACATCTCTGAGCATCCAGCCTACTTGAGTCTTGCCCTCCTCAGCATCCACAAAACTGGCTTCTTCCAATTGACCTAAATCATCGGGCACAAAGCTGGCCACGAACCCACCGTCGACGAAGATGGGGATCGAGCCAGGGGGCATGTCGGCAGGCGCTTCGGCTGCTGCCTTTTGACGTTGCAGATAATCCACTCCCAAAACGCCACCTACGATCACGAGCAAGATAACTATTGCGATCACGATACGACTTTTCTGGCTCATCAATACCTCCAATATAAAAGAATGATAACTGCCACTGTCCCGGCCATCAAAATGAAATCGAAAAGGGAAAAGGTCAATGTGTAAAAAGATGTGCGGTGCGGCGAATCGAAGCCACGCGCGTAGGCAGCTTCCGTTATCGCCCAGGCTCGTTTTGTCGTCAGCACGATTGCCGGGACCGTCAGAGAGATCAGGTTGCTCGCTTGAGATAATATCCGTCGGAACGAAGAAAGCTCTGGCATAGCTCCCCGTGAGGACTGCGCTTCGCGGATCGCGCGCCATTCGTCATCGAGCAGACCCAGGCTTTGGAAGGCCAACCCCAGGCTGAAGGCGTACCGATAGGGCACGCGCAATTTCTCCAATGCCAACCCCAGTTCGCGGTTTGTGGTGGTCGAGAAAAACAGTGCAAAAATCCCGCTGATCAAGACCAGACGGGTGCAAATGAGCAATGCATGATCGAGACTGATCAGCCACCAATCGAAGGCGAACAGAAGTATCAACACCCATTTGAGACGCCAGATTTGCTGCGCTGCAGGGACCAGCAAACGACCCCATATCAGGAACAAGGCATAAATTCCCAGAAAGATTGCCAACCGTTCCAGGGGCATCATCACCACCAGTGAGATGACCACGCTGATAAATAACTTGGTGCGCGGATCTGCTCTTCGCAAAGGAGACTCCTCGATCAGGGCCATCTGTTGCGAGCGGCCGACTTGCGTGATCCTCATCGGGAGACCTCCACACCTCGCCCGCGTAGAAACCAATCGGGCAGGGAAATGCCTGTGCGCTCCCAGGCAGCCTGGTCTTGTAAGACCGAATCGGTATCACCTTCCGCAAAGATTTCTCCCCCGGAACCGAGCAATACCAGGCGATCGGCCTGCGAGGCCAGGGTCAGGTCGTGGGTGGTCATGATTGCCAGTTGACCGGCATCCGCCAGCGCACGCAGAATGCGCACCAGGATGTCCTTGTGGACATGGTCTTGCCCTAGCGAAGGTTCGTCCAGCAATAACCCATGAGCGGGATGGCGCATCAAGACCAAGCCGAGTGCCAGACGTTTCTTTTCGCCCTCACTGAGCAGCAATGGTGGGGTATTTTCATAGGGCTCCAGACCCAAGGCTGCGATCAGCCAGCGGTAATACTCCATATCCGGATTCGGCAAACGATACAAGATTTCATCGCGCACACTGGGATTGAACAATTGCAAGTCCGGGTTCTGGAAAACCATCCCAAAATCGGGACGTTGGTCCCCGCCCGGAAGAGACACATTCACCTCCCCGCTGAACTTCTGCAAACCGGACAGCGCTCGCAGCAGGGTAGTCTTGCCAGCACCGTTGCGCCCAACCACCGCGACGACCTGCCCACCATCAAGTGACAGGCTCAGATTATCGAGAACATTCCGCCCGCCGAGACTAACGTTCAGGTTTTCGATCTCCAGTTGAAAATCAGCCTGCCTGTTTTGAAGTTCAATCTCAGGCAACGCTCTCTCCTCTTTCGTCTTTCCATCCAGGGCTAAGTGCTGTAACATTTTTACACCTTCAAGATACTCTTGACGATGTTCGAACATGACCAGAGTTTTTCCATCAGCAGCGAAGCGCTCGAGATAGGCGATCAAATCCTCGACGGCAGTGGTATCCAGCATAGAAAGCGGTTCATCCAGAATCAGAACCTCCGGTTGGCGGGCTATGATGGCAGCCAGGGCCAGTTTTTGCTGTTCGCCGCCGGAAAGCGTCTGCGGGTTACGCTCGCGCATGTGAATCAGATCGAACTCGCGCAATACGGTCTCCAGCCGGATCTTAATCTCGTTTTGTGCCAAGCCCAGATTCTCCAACCCGAAAATGATCTCATCTTCTACACTGGGAGACAGCATCTGTGTGGCGGGATTCTGGAATACCATGCCGGCCTTCTCGGCTAACTGCCACAAAGGGACTTCGGCTGTTCGGTAGCCGTTGAGCCAGACTTCCCCCGAAAGTTGACCATGATACAAGTGTGGGATCAATCCCATCAGGCAGCGCGCCAGGGTGCTTTTTCCACAGCCCGAAGGCCCTGTGATCAGCGTTATATCACCGGGTTCGATTTCCAATGAAATTGACGACAGGCCGCGACCTTCTTGCGGGTATTGAAAGGCAACTCGATCGGCGCGTAACATCAGTCCAGTTTCAACGGAAGCCAGTGGTCATCCTCCTTCTCGGCGAACAAGACCGGCTGACTACCGCGCCGGGCAGGCCGTAACTTGTCCGCCAGTATCATTCCATCAGAGATTGTTTCTCCACCTAGCGTTTTGACGGAAGATATGCCCGCCGAGAGTATGTCAGTAAGCGGAAGCAAGCCTTCCAGTTCACGGATCGTACCGACCTGTACGTAGCGTCCATCCTCGCCCAAGGCAGCCAGCCCCACCGCTGCCAGCGCGCCGATCACGCCATTTTCGTCTCCGCCCAGGCCCTCAAGAAAAATATCGTGGTCCACGGCCAGTTTACGTGCTTCTTCCTGAAGCAAAAGATCCCGTTGTGCCCGCTTCCCGTAGGCAATGATGCGGGCGGACACCCGAGAAGCCACACATAAACCCGGATCGCTACCAGACTGATAATCATCCAGCATCACTTTGCGGGCATACAGTGCGATTTCTCCGAGCGAATAAGAGTCGCCCTCGAAAATGATTGCGGCGCAACTGTTTTTGGCAGTCATCGGAACACGTTCATCTTGCAACAGTTGGTGGCGCGTCACACCGAGTATCCGGAAATCCTTTGCCAATGCGATTGCCATAACGCGAGCGAGATGCCCTGTGCCGCGCGATTCAAGATTGTCTGTATCATCGAGGCCGATAAAATATTGCATGGTTATCCAACTTTCTGCATAGACTTGTGGTTCAGGAAGCGAGCAACTTCATCATCAGCAGGCGACTTGAAGAGCGTTTCAGCTTGTCCCACCTGCCGTAGACGGTTGCCAATCACGACTGCCATACGACCGGAAAGCTGTGCTGCTTCCTGCAAATCGTGCGTCACAAAGACAGTTGTGGTGGAAGTCTCGATCAGCAATGGACCCAGATCGTCCAAGATACCCGCGCGGGTGGGCGGATCGAGCGCCGAGAACGGTTCGTCCAGCAGGAGCAATTCGGGTTCCAGCACCAATGCTCGTGCCAAGCTGACGCGTTGCGCCTCGCCCCCGGACAACTGGCCTGCCCGCCGTTTCGACAGATGACCCACGCCCAGGCGTTCCAGCCAGAGTGGGATTTTGTGTTTGATCTCATCTCTGGGAAACCCTCGGAATTTTAACCCGGATGCGACGTTCTCGAACACGGATGTATCGAACAGCAACGGGTCCTGCATCACCAACGCGATGCGCCGGCGATAAGCCGTGTCTGATTCAGCCGAGGTCGGTTTGCCGTCGAACAGGATATCACCCTGTTTGGGCTTGAGCAGCCGCGAGAGTGTGAGCAGCAGGGTACTTTTACCCGCACCGTTAGGCCCAACGATAGCCAGCACTTCTCCTTCCAGGATTTCCAGATGGTCGAGTTGCAGGGCAGGATGGTTTCCACGCAGCACCAGCAAGTCACGGATTTCAACCAGGGACTTTGCACTATTTTTCGCCACAGAGCGCACGGAGTCCACGGAGTTTTTCTTTTTATTTTTCTCCGTGTTCTCAGTGTTCTCTGTAGTAATTTTTCTTTGCCCGCTCATTGTCTTGCGCTCCGCTGCTGGATCCAGGTTAATGCCCAGTTGACCAGGAAGGTGATAGTCAAGAGCAGGATGCCGAGCGCAATGGCAATGTCGAAATTACCTTTGCCGGTCTCAAGCACGATGGCTGTGGTCAGCACACGCGTCTGGTAGCGGATGTTACCGCCCACCATCATCGAGGCGCCTACTTCCGAGATGACCGAGCCAAAACCGGCCATCAGCGCCGCCAGCAGGGGTAGGCGCGCTTCTTTCCAAAGCCACCAGATCATTTGCGTACGCGAGGCACCCAGCCCGTAGAGTTGCAAGCGCAGACGTGGGTTCAGGGCTTGCAGTGAGGCGGCGGTCAGGCCGGTCACGACAGGAAAGGAAATAATAACTTGCGCGATAATAATGGCAGTCGGGGTATAGATTAGCCTGAGATCTCCCAGCGGACCGGAACGCCACAGCATCATGGCCACAAACAGGCCAACGACGACCGGTGGTAATCCCATCCCAGTGTTGACCATGCTCAACAGGAACGAACGGGTGGGGAATTTTCCCAACGCCAGCAGCGTGCCAAACGGTAGACCAATAAACAGACTCAGCCCGGTTGCAATGGCTGAGATTTGGAGTGAAAGAATGGTGATGTCAAAAACCTCGGCGTCGAATATCATAATTTCAATCATAGGGGCACGGTGACCGCACCCCTACACAAACAGTTTAATTATAGACCAAGGTCGGCGTCAGTTTTATCCGCGTCCGGGAAGAACAACGGCTGACCGAACTCGGCCACGCCAAATTCGCGGATCACATCCTGCGTGGCAGGATCGATCATAAAGTTGGCGAACGCCAGACCACCATCGTAGTTGACAAGTTCCCATTTTTCGGGGTTGACAGTCATGACGTGGTAGACATTGAGCAATATTGCATCACCTTCCACCAGAATCTCAAGATCAAGATTTTCCTGATTGGCAAGATAGGTAGCGCGGTCGGTCATGGTGTAGGCTTGCGTCTCGGAGGCAATCACGAGGGTCGCACCCATGCCCTGGCCGGATTCTACATACCAGGCGGGCTTGTCGGTGTTGGGGTCGTAATCCGTGTCCCCCCAAATGCTCAGCTCTTTCTTGTTGGTGCCAGAGTCATCGCCACGAGATACGAAGGAAGCCTCCGCTGCAGCGATCATCCCGAAAGCATCGGCAGCAACGGCGTTGCCTTTTATACCAGCCGGATCCGCAGCAGGGCCTACGATGACGAAGTCATTGTGCATAACCAGGAAACGGTCTTTGCAATCACCGGATTCCATCAAAGGAATCTCGGAAGCGGGCGCGTGGACGAGTAGTACATCCGCGTTGCCTTCCTGCCCCATGGCAAGAGCGGCGCCAGTGCCGACTGCCACAGTCTGGACAACATAACCGGTCTGTTCCTCGAACATGGGAACCAGCACATCCAGCAGACCGGAGTCCTGCGTGGATGTGGTAGTAGCGAGAATGATGTTGGTATTATCAGGTGGTTCAGGTGCTGCCATTTCGCCTACACCAATCTGAATTTCGATTACACCTTTGACCTGTAGTTTGCCTTCATAGCCAGGCAGGACAGTGCTGAAACCGCCATTGTTGCGAAAGGAGGCAATGCAGTCAGCGCAAGCCATCAGTTCTTCGAGGCCGATCTCAGCGCTGTAGCCATCGTCTGCCACGAAGGTGACCAGGTTGGCATCCGCGCTGGGTTCCGCAGCGGAGATCAGGTCACTGAGCAGTACGCCAGTATATGTACTGGCTTCGCCTTTGCTATTGGTTGACTCAACATCGATGGCATCCATGGCCTTGACTTCATCTTCGGTCCAGGCCTGTTCGTTGGCGACGTCACCGGTCACCTGTAGGGCAACGGGCATTTCTTCGGCAGGTTCTTCCGCCGCCGGTTCTCCGGCGGGGGGAGCAGTCGGTTCAACGGGGGCAGGTTCGAGCGTGGTTTGCGGTCCGCAGGCCACCAAGGCTAGGGACAAGACCATGCCCAGGAAGAGGAATAACTTGATCGTACGGGACATATTTCAATTCTCCTTTAATTGAATAAATTTGCTCGCCACTTTTCAGCGGCGGATAGCACGATTTAGGTGTTGCTTTTGTTTTCCGGTAACAGCGCCAGGCGCAGAAACGTGAACACGGCGATTGCGACGATGATGAGCAGGGTGGCAACGGGCTGCGCCGCGCCCAGGCCGAAGCCAGTGAAGCGCTCGTAGACCAGCACGGGCACAATCTTGGGGTGGTAGGCCAGGATGACGACCGCGCCGAATTCGCTGATGCCGCGTGCCCACATCATGACCGCGCCGCCCAGCACACCGCGCCAAGCTAGCGGCAGGGTCACGTGCCAGAAAGCACCCCAGGCGGTCGCGCCGTCAATCGTGGCAACGCGCTCCAGCTCATCATCAACCAGCGCAAATGACTCGCGGCTCATGTTGACAAGAAACGGCAGGCTGACAAATAACATACCAACCACGATGCCGCCGAAGTTGTCGGTGAAGGCCACTCCCAGCGGCGTCAGCCATTGACCGAGTAAGCCGCGCCGCCCGAAGACCAGCAGCAGTGCCACGCCTGCAGCAGTATGTGGAATGACTATCGGCAGGTTGACCAGCGCTTCTACCATCCGCCTCCCACGGAACTGTCGGCGGGCTAGCAAATATGCCAGCGGTACGCCGGTCAGCAGGGCCAGCCCGGTGGCTGCTCCTGCGGCAGCGAAGGTCAGGCCGATGGAGCGCAGCACTTCGGGATCGGTCAGCGCCAGCCAGAAACCCTCCGGCGTGGTGCCCAGCAGGGTGCTAAGCAGTGGCAGGATGATGAAGAGCAGCAGCAGGCCACCCAGGAACGAGAATACGGAGTTAAAGAACAGGGTTCTATATTTCACAATATGTTTTTTTGAAAAGTTTAGCCGCCCTGACGTTTATGTCAGGGCTATCAATACGAAGCCTGCCATAGGCGGCTTCGCAACGATAGCCGGGGGGTTCAGTCCCCGGCGGAAGGGTGAAAAGACAATGTTGAAAAAATTTGTAAAAGTTCAATAGCCGCTCGTTGCCGGACGGCTGAAGCCGTTACTACAAGCATTCTCATTCCGGAACGCACAGAGCTTGTAAGCTCTCCGGCATGTTCTCGTAACCGTTTGCCGGAAAGGGATCGAAGAGCGGATGGTAATTCGCTTCCATGATGGCGCGCCCCTCCGGACTGAGCAGGAAGGAAATGAACAGGGCTGCTTCATCTGGGTGCGGCGCATTGACAGGAACTGTGATGCCATACCCAATGCGCTCGCCGCGGAACTGCGGTTTGACAGTTGCAAAGCGCTGGAAGTCCAGGTTTATCTGCACGGCTTCATAAGCGGATTGGAGCTCTGTTTTGCTCATGTCGACCGTTTCCGGCAGGGTTATCATCTCCAACTCGTGCTGGCGTACCACACTCTCGTACTCGAAGGCATAGTCGATGTCACCGGATTCAAGCAGCGCAATCAGCATGATGCTGCCGCCGCGCATGACGATATGCGAATCCTGTTTGGTCTCCAACACTTCCGGCACGGTGATGGTGGTCAGGTCGTCGTCACGGAAGATGGTCACCGGGAAACTGAACTGCCCGTCGAAGACCGGCCCAAACAGGTCGTAACGTCCGAGCGTGTTTTCCATCAGCGAGAAGGCCATCAGCGTGCGGTAGCCAGACGCGTCAAAACGCGGGTCTGAAAGGCCGAACTTCACGTCCGGTCGTGCCAGGATTTCGGGCCAGTTATCGGCGTTGATCTCATCCGCGTACTCGCTCTCCGGCGTGTAAGCCAGCGTCAGGTGGTTGCTGGCAAACTTGATGTACCAGTCGGCATACGGCTCGCCGCTTTCCGGTTCCGTGCTGACATACATCAGCATTGGGATCAGCGCCGCGTCCGCGGTGGCCGCCACATCGATTTCATTATGAATCTCGGTCACATGCCGCATGACCTGGATGCTGCCGTGGTACTCGGCCAGCATGTCGATGTGCGGGTATTTGGATTCGAAGGCTTCCTCAATATCCGCAAATGGGATGATGAGGCTGCCCGCGGCGAAGACCACTAGCGGCGTCTTTTCGACGGGTGCAATCGCTTCAGGCGAAACCTGGGCTTGCCAACCGTTACACGCGCCGAGTCCCAGCCCAAGCAGGGTGAGAGTCAGGAGGATGGCGAGGGGTTTAGGCATAATTTCTAATGTCATTGCGAGGAAGCCCTGAGCGGAGTGTAACGAAGTCGAAGGGCTGACGAAGCAATCTTAGTAACCTGTTGAACATAAGATTGCCACGCCCCGTTGGTTTCGATACTCCGCTTCGCGGTACTCAACCAGCGGGGCTCGCAATGACATAAACTACTTCACTTCCAAACTGACCACATCCTTCACCCACGCGCTGCTTTCCAGATCGGGCATGACCATCTTGAACTTTTCCAGAGTGTTGGTGAAGCCCAACAGACAATCGCTGCAGGCGCGCACTTCGTCCAGGCTGACTTCGGCGCTATACCCGTCCGCAGCGGTGATGACCAGCGCCGTCGCGACGTCCTGTACGCCTGCCATATCTAGCAGGGTGTTCAGCGAAACGCCTTCATAATCGGCCATTCCAGACTTCGGATGCTCGGCAGTGATCTGCAACACATCCATGCTGCGTAGATTGGCTTCCATGAGGCCAATGGCCTGATCCACCAGACCCACCACTACCAGACTACCTTCAGCATCCATCTGGGGTTCGCCAGATGTGGCAGCGGCAGGTTCTTCCGTTGGCGCCGGTTCTTCAGCTGCGGGCAGCGGGTCCAGGTCGACTTTGAGTTCGACCACGCCACCGGCCATCTCACTCTTATCAAGGTCGGCACCGACCATGCGCAACGGAAAATATTTGTCGACCAATGGGTTGTCATTGACCTTGTAGGCCATGAGGATGTCGTTGTTTCGGGCCACGCGCGCCGCCTCGAACGTGACCGTATACCCATCGGACGCAATCACATCAATGCTGTAGTTGCTATCGACCAGGTCATCATTGAAGGCCGGGCCTTCGTGCGTGATCTCGTCGTCCACGGCACCAACCAGTAGCCAGAGCGGCACGCCCACCCATTCCTGAGCCTTATCGTCGGTCCAGCTCGCGCCGTGACATTGCGGCGCGCCGCAGGATTCGATGCTGGCACGATCGATATCTTCCGTCAACGCGCCGTGGGCTTTCAGCACCCATTCCACGCCAAGTTGTTTGGCTTCCAGTTTGTTGACCCATTTGACTGACCAATGCCCGTCGGTGACCTGATTGAGCGTGTCACTGACGATAGCCAGTCGCAGCGTACCTTCCTGCTTGGGGTCGAGCGGCTGACTATCCATCTCATAGGCCAGGATGGGAATCAGTTCAACCGGGTTTTTGAGTTCGTCGCCGGTAGCCGGGTCGTAAGCGATGAAAGTGCCGTTGTTGATCTGGTCGTATGAAAACGTAATGCTGTAGCCATCTTCAGCAACCACGTTGAAACCGGTGGTCTCGTCCATGCCGCCGACCAGTTTCACCAGGTCTGCAAGCGCCACGCCTTTGAAAGTTATGGGCGGCGTGATCTTGCCGGTGCTGCTTTTGATGCCGGCGTACCCTTCCGTGGCGGGCAGTTCCAACAATTCATCCATCGTCAAAGATAGATTTGCAGCCGGGCCGACGATTTCCAACACGGGCCCGTCAGACATGGCTGGTTCTTCAGTAGGTTCTTCCGCGAGAGTCTCAGTCGGTGCTGAAGCTTCTTCTTCCGGCGGTTCAGCGGGCGTGACGGGAGCTTGCGGGCCGCAGGCAGAAAAACCAAACGCCAGCGTTAGCAACAAGGCTCCTGAGAAAATCAGAAGCTTACTTCGGTTCATGGTGTCACCTCTCCTCAAAGGTTTGTGCACTCAATCGAGTGCGATTTGTTCACCACTGTGCGTGGTGGTATAGCCTGTAAGCATTGAAATCGTTTGTCGAAACGTGTTCGTCTGAATGTAATCAAGTAAGGGAGCCAGGGCATCTTCCTGCTCACGCGGCAGAACAAGGTCGTACCGCTCCTCGAAGAGCGGAATGAAGTCCAGGTTGTACTGCAGGGCAGAAGCTTGCAGTCCCAGTGCGGCATCGGCCTGATTG
This sequence comes from Anaerolineales bacterium, assembly GCA_050115035.1. Classification (GTDB taxonomy): domain Bacteria; phylum Chloroflexota; class Anaerolineae; order Anaerolineales; family Villigracilaceae; genus JAABUE01. The sequence continues at coordinate 19,730 of JASFRG010000014.1, forward strand.
CTGGCGATGGCGCGGGCACATTCGGTGTGTGTGTTGACGACGGATTCGTAGCCGTCGATAGATTCGGGGGGAATGCCCAGCCGTTCGAGTTCGGCATCCAGCCACAATCGGGTTCCGGAACCGGGATTGCGGTTGATGAAACGGAGACCGGTTTGGGTCAGGTCCGCTACGCCCCGGACTCCCTTGGGGTTGCCCCCCGCTACGATCAATCCCTGCGTGCGATAGGCCAGGGTAACCAAATCCATCAGGCGATCCGGGAATAGATGGCGGACGAAGGGCGCGTTGTATTCACCGCTCTTATCGAGCAGGTGTGCGCCGGAAATCTGGCACAGCCCCTGACGTAAATTGACCAATCCATCCAGGCTACCGACCGGCAAGGTCAGCAGCGTGAGATGGTCTGCAATCTGATCGCTGATTTTTTCGATGGCCAGATCGTGACTACCGGAGAAAACAATAGCCGGTTTATCTCCCTCGGGCAGGATGAGTTCCTGTAGCAGAAATGCGCCCGCTTTGGCGCGATAGAATTTTTCGACCACCTTGCCAGTGGTACGGACTTCACCTAATTCAATCAAGTCCGCGGATTCCAGTGCCAGAATATGGTGCCGAACCCAGGCAGGTGACTGGTCCAGTGTTCGCGCAAGCTGCGTAAGACTGGCGGGGGCGGCCATCAACAGACGCAGAATCTGTAGTCGCCTTGAGTCTGATAGGATTTTTATTTTTTCAAAAGCATGGAGGGTCTCTACTTTATCCATAAATTGCTACCTTCAATTAAGGAAAAACTTAATTGCTAATGAGTCTAGCATACAGATATTGTTTTCGTCAAATTATTTTTTTCCAACATCAGTTTGGGAACTTGTTTTTTTAGATACAGGAGTGCGCGTTCATATTTTTACCATCTCATGCATAGTACAATCAATGCATGACCAAACTACAACCCCCTCGACTGCCCAAAAACCTGCCTTCAGAAACACTGACACATCTGGAAGAATACAGAGAATACGCAACGCTTGAGATCTCCGGTTGCACCCTGATCGATCAATCCGCCGGCAATGTACTTTTGGAAGAAGCATCTCTTCGCAGCACGGTTTTCACAGGCTCACGGCTACCCAAACTGCGCTTGCTGGATGTCCGTATGGAAGCCTGCGATTTATCGGGAACATTTCTGGAAGAGTCGCATTTTCGTCGGGTCGAATTCGCAGGTTGCCGTCTGATGGGGAGCCAGTTGCTGTCTGCGCAACTAGACGATGTTCGCTTCAAAGATTGCAACCTCGAAGGGGCGGTCTTTGTTTCCAGCCAGACAAACGCACTGCATTTCGAAGAGTGCATCTTGCGGAATGCATCCTTTGAGGAGGCAAGTTTGGAAGGTACAATTTTCAAAGGCTGTGACTTGACAAATGCTGACTTGCGCAACACAAATTTGCAAAAGGCTGATTTACGCGGTTCGACTCTCGACGGTCTGCAAGCATCCCCTAAAGATATGCAGGGAGCCATCATCTCCCCGACACAGGCCATCCAGGTGGCAGCTCTGTTAGGTGTCACGGTCATGGATGAAGAATTTTAAGAAGTATAAATACCGCTAAAACCTCCTGGATTTTTAAAGTTAGTGGATGAAAAGAAACATGGATAAAAAACCGGAACAAGACCCAAAAGCTGAAGCCGTATGGCGTGAATACCTGACCACGGGCGGTACGCCTGAACATTATCACCAACCCTGGTATGAATGGAAAATCTGGCGTCCGTTGGTGCGTCACCTGCCCAGCAGCCCCCGTTGCCGCATTTGTTATTATCCCTTCGAGGGGGTCGGTGGTTGGTTCTCTAGATCGCTGCTAGGTCTGGAACCGTCCAAAATGAATCCGCAGATGTGCAATGTGTGCGAGCGGTTTGCCAAGCGCTTTTACGGTGGGACAGAACTCGAAATTTCCATGCTTTTTGCAGATGTGCGCGGATCCACCAGTTTAGCAGAGGGTATTCGTCCTGCGGAGTTCAGCCAGCAGATCAATCGTTTTTATAAGGCTGCCACCAATGTGTTGTTCGATACGAACGCCTTCGTCGAAAAGCTGATTGGGGATGAAGTGAGCGGCTTTTATGTGCCCGGATTTGCCGGACCAGAACACGCCAAAGTTGCGGTTGATGCTGCCCAAAAGATATTGAAAGCAACCGGTCATACGGATCCCTCCGGACCTTGGATTCCTGTTGGGGTGGGCGTCCACACCGGCCTGGTCTATGTTGGATCTGTAGATGCAGCTGAAGGTTTCTCGGACATTGCCATTTTGGGGGACGCAGTCAATACGACCGCACGCCTGACTTCACAGGCTGGTCCCGGGCAAGTGGTCATCAGCGAAGCAACTCGTCTGGCTGCTGGACTGGAACCGGAGGGGATGCAATCACGCCAATTTAACCTGAAGGGCAAAAGCGAGACGGTGGATGCCTGGGTATTGACTATGGTGGATGAGGAGCTATGAGCGGTATGAAGCGGGTTGATGTCAAGCCTGGCGCCCATGTCCGTATCGTTTTGAAGGCGGATCAACGTACCGGTAGACTCACCGAAGGTGTTGTAAAGGATGTCCTGACAAATTCAGCATCGCATCCACACGGCATCAAGGTCCGTTTGCAGAGCGGGCAGGTTGGACGTGTCAAGGAAATATTGGATGATCGAATTGACAACTGACTTTATCAAATACTTTGATGGCATTCGCCGTCGGACAATGAATTACATCCGCATCGTCTCCGAGGACCTTTTGTTCTGGTCCCCAAAAGAAGGAGATTTCACCCGTGCTGACATCATCTGCCATATAAGCGCAGTCGAAGTGATGTTCGTCCGCGTGGTGACGGAAGGACAGTGGAAATATAATGGCCACAAAGCAGAAGGTGAACAAAGTTTGAATGAATTAATCTCGTCGCTCGAGACAACCCATGCTAAAGCATGAAAAAGCTGGAGCAATTCCCTGATCATGATTTGAATGATCTACGTTATGGTGCAAAGAAAGAAGAATATCCTCTCAAAGCCTGGCGCTGGCTGATGGCCATGACAGAGTATGAGATCCACCACTGCAGTCAACTGGCTGCCCATTTGTCCCTGATGGGTGTTCAACCCCCCTCATATCTTTGGTTTGGGCGTGGAAGATCTGATCGCAATCTCGGTTACTTAATCATGGAGAAGGAAATTTATGAAAGCAATGCGTGAATTTCTTAAGCTGGAATCCGCTGGCAGCGTATTGTTATTGATCGCTGCGGTGCTGGCGATGCTGATTGCCAATTCGCCCCTGAGTCCATTCTATAACTCCTTCCTGCAAATTCCCCTTGAAGTACGCGCAGGTGATTTTGAGATTGCCAAGCCATTGTTGCTTTGGATCAATGATGGTCTTATGGCAATTTTCTTTTTCCTGGTCGGTCTGGAATTAAAACGGGAAGTTTTGGAAGGCGAACTTTCAAAACCCTCACAGATAGTATTACCGGCGATAGGCGCATTGGGTGGAATGAGCATTCCGGCATTAATCTATGTTATTCTTAATCGCAATGATCCGCTTGCATTGAATGGCTGGGCGATTCCGGCTGCAACGGACATCGCATTCGCACTGGGCGTGCTGGCTAGCCTGGGCAATCGAGTTCCGACCTCGCTGAAAATTTTTCTTCTCACGCTGGCAATTTTTGATGACCTGGGTGCCATCATTATTATTGCCGTTTTCTATACCAGTGACTTGTCTTTGCTATCATTGTTCATAGCTGCTATATTTGTGTTGGCTTTGTTCGCGCTAAACCGAAGAGGTGTGCGCAGCAATACAGCTTATATATTGATAGGCATTGCACTATGGATAGCGGTTCTAAAATCAGGGGTTCATGCCACGTTAGCCGGTGTCCTTCTCGCCTTGTTCATCCCGCACAAAGGGAATGCAGATGAACCTTCTCTTCTCAAACGTCTAGAACATGATTTGCATCCGGCGGTTGCCTTCGGCATACTGCCGATCTTCGCATTTGCAAATGCAGGTGTTCCGCTTGCTGACCTGACGTTAGGCTCATTCCTGCAACCTGTTAGCCTGGGCATTGCCCTGGGACTTTTTATCGGCAATCAGGTTGGAATTTTCGGATTCACCTGGCTGGCGGTAAAGTTTGGACTAGCCAAATTACCTGAATCCGTACGCTGGATTCATATGTACGGGGTATCTTTTGTGTGCGGTATTGGTTTCACCATGAGTCTCTTTATCGGATCCCTGGCGTTTGAACATGCTGGCACAGGTTACGGGACGATTGTCAGGCTTGGTATCCTGACTGGTTCTATCCTTTCGGCGCTCTTTGGCTATATGATCCTGCGATTGTCTCTTCCAGCGCAAAGCATTAAGTAACAGGGGATTTAGGTACAGGAAGGAGTAATCTATAAGATGATCAGACGCATCTGGCATGGCTACACTACCTCTGAAAATGCTGACATATACGAGACTCTGCTCAAAGGGGAAATCATCGTTGGCATCAAAGATAAAGAAATCTCGGGTTTCCGGGAAATCCAGGTATTTCGCCGTGAACTTGAGAACGAAGTGGAGTTCGTCACAGTCATGTGATTCGACACTATTGATGCCGTACGCGCTTTCGCCGGAGAAGATTATGAAGCTGCTTATGTGCCAGACAAGGCGCGTGCAATTTTGTCACGGTTTGATGCACGTTCGCAGCATTATGAAGTCCGCGAACAGGTGAAAGCAGGCTAGTAATTGGACAATCTGAATTTTCATATTTATTACGGACTGTGAGTGTAGAACCCGTGAAATCCATCTTCCCCATATCAACCGGCCTGATTGTATTACTTCTCAGCCTGTTATCCTGCCGTCCCATTATCGCTATCGGCTGGCCGGAACTGATCATCCTTGTCGTTCTGGTTGGTATCCTGTTGGGACCATTGGTGTTCAGGTTCTATCGTTTTCTCGATAAAGTCAGAAAAGTCAGTCAAGAAGAAGAGAAGAAGAAAAAGTAGAGATAGGTCCCAGCCAATGACAAATCTGTTTTTTGCGGCTTTGGCATTTCCCCTGCTAGGCTACCTGAGCGGATCGCTGACGCCTTCCATCTGGATCACACGAATGATCAAAGGTGTAGATGTGCGCGAGGCCGGTTCCGGTCATGCCACCACGACCAACACTATCCGGCAGGCGGGCTTTGGCTGGGGCGGGTTGGTTCTGGCGGTGGATATTGCTAAGGGTTTTCTGCCAACCTGGCTGGCGTTGACTTTTGCGCCTGCAATCTGGATTGTGCCTCTCACAGCGGGGGCTGCGGTCATCGGTCACTGCTGGCCGGTTTTTGCTGGTTTCCGCGGCGGGATGGGACTGGCTTGCGCAGGTGGAAGCCTGCTGGCAGCGGAGCCGTTGGCGATGTTGACCGCGTTGGGCATTCTTATTGTGTTGTTGCTGACAATCCGTCACGGTGCACGAGCGAGCGTCTTTACGGGTATCCTGATGGCTCCCATCTTCTGGCTGCTTGGGCTACGCGGTATCGAATTTTGGATCGCCATTGCAGTTGGTGCCGTTATCGCGCTGCGCTTTCTGATCGACTGGAATCGCCAATATCGTGAGCTATGGCTGGACCGTGAGAAACCGGAAGTATCTTGAGGGGTTATTGTTGCTGAACCTGTTCTTTTCCCAATCATATGAAAGGTTTAGCCAAGGGTGAAAAGTTTTATCGAGGAATTCCAACCTAAAAAACTGGTACCCAGCCTGACCGCGGGATTGATCGTGGGAATAACCGATGTCAGCTTCGAAATCTCCCTGGCGGCGTTGATCTTTTCGGGCGTCCTGGCACCCTTCGTCGCTTATGGGATTGGTTTCGTTCTTTTTGGCGCTTTTGTGATTCTCCTGTTTGGTGCGCTCACCAGTTCTATTCCGGGCACCATAACCATTCCGCAGGATACCCCGGCAGCTATTTTGGCCCTGATCGTCGCCGGAGTAGCCGGCAACATGCCTGCATCCACAACTTTGGATCAAACCTTCATTACAGCCGTAACCGCTGTTATCGTCACGTCCGTGCTGGCCGGTCTGACATTTATCTTATTCGGACAATTCAAACTTAGCGGGTTTGCTCGCTTCATTCCCTATCCCGTTGTTGGCGGATTCCTGGCCGGAACCGGATGGCTGTTGGCCAAAGGCGGATTGAGTGTGATGGTAGATATGCCCCTCACATTGGAAAATCTCCCGCGTCTCTTCCAGACCGACAACCTGCTTCATTTACTCCCGGGCATCATCTTTGCTTTGGTACTTTTACTGTTGATACGGCGTACCTCCCATTCTCTGGTAATTCCCGGTATGCTGGTACTCTCCATTGGGATATTCTATATCTTCCTTGCAATAGCTGGAATATCTGCTTCACAGGCCACGGAAATGGGCTGGCTGCTGGGACCCTTTGAACAGAAAGCTCTGTTCCAGCCGCTTGGCCTATCTGCGCTCGCCCAGGTGAATTGGTCTGCTATCTTCTCACAAGTGGACAAAATTGGGGCAGTCATCGCACTGAGTCTGATCTCGTTGCTGCTCAATGTAAGTGCACTGGAAGTGGCAGCCAAGGAAGACATCGATATGAACCGTGAACTGCAATCCGCTGGCCTGGCAAATGTTGTTGCAGGATTGTTTGGCAGCACGGTCGGATACCAGGCACTCAGCCTAACTGTGCTGACTCACCGCCTCAACGCAAAAACCCGGCTGGCCGGGGTCTTTACCGCGCTGGTATGCGGCGGTGCGTTATTGTTTGGGGCCTCGCTGCTCTCCTATTTTCCCAAGCCGATGATGGGCGGGATTCTGCTCTTTATGGGGTTATCATTCCTCGTTGAGTGGGTCATCGACGCGCGTGCGCACCTGCCACGCATCGACTACGTACTGGTACTGATGATCTTGATCGCGATCGCCAGCATCGGCTTCCTGGAAGGCATTGCCATCGGCGTGCTGGCTGCGGTGGTTATGTTCGTGGTCAGCTACAGCCAGATCAACGCGGTTAAGCATACACTTTCTGGTGAAAACTATCGCAGCAAGGTGGAACGTCCGCTTGCGCATCGCCAAATACTGCAAAAGAAGGGCGGAGAGATTTTCATCCTGCGCTTGCAGGGATTCATCTTCTTTGGAACGGCCCAAAAGCTTTTGGACCGGATCAAGAAACGTCTGAACGATCCGGCATATCCACGACTTCACTATGTCATCCTGGACTTCCGTCAGGTGGTACTGCTCGATTCATCAGCAGTATTCAGTATCATGCGTATGAAGCAACTGGCCGATACTTACAAAATCCATATGGTGTGGACCAATTTGAGCCCGGCCATCATACGGTTGATGGAGAAGGGAGGGCTGGTCGGTGAAGAAGATGACAGTTTTGTCATTCTCCCCACCCTGGATCACGGGTTGGAGTGGTGCGAAAACCAGATCCTGTCCTACCACGGCATCACGGACCTGACCGGCGTGTTTGAGAAGATCGAGCGACAACTCAAACAAGCCATCCCTGATTTGAAAGATGTCAGGCGGTTGACAAAGTATCTTAAAAAATTGGATTTGAAAGATGGTGAGTATCTAATTCACCAAGGCGATCAACCAGACGAGATGTACTTCATCGAAGCGGGTTTGGTCACCGCCCAGCTTGAACTCCCCGATGGAAAAATCATGCGCTTGCGTAGCATGCGTGGCGAGACAACTGTGGGCGAGATGGGAATGTACCTGGGGAATACGCGCACAGCCTCGGTGGTGGCTGAAAGAACCAGTATCGTCTATCGACTCTCAAAAAATGCTTTAAAAGAAATGGAAAAAAAGGATCCCGAAGTTGCCGCGTTGTTACACCAGTGGATTGCCAGTTTGTTGGCGGAACGTCTGGCGGAGAACAATCGCACCATTGAGGCATTGCTGGATTAAACTTAAGCCGTTTGATTTTTATGGTGTCTGAGTTGCGGATGGCACCTCGGTATTCGTTGGCCATGGTGTGTATGTGGCCTCGGTCGAACCCGGCGTTGCCGTCAGGGTTTTGGTTGGGGTGGGGGGAATGGTCGGGGTTTCTGTAAGCGTTATCGTGGGAATAGCACTGGCGGTGAATGTTGGGGTGGGGGTGGCGAATATGGTGGCGCGCAGCAGGTTGACGGTCAGAAACGCAGCGAAAGCCAGGAAGAGCAGCAGCATAATCCCACCGCCGATCAGCCAGGGTCGCCAGTTGGTCTTTTTGGGTACTGTCAACTTTAATTCCCGCGGCACATTGACTAACACAATGGTAGTGTTGTCATGCCCACCCCGCCGGTTGGCCGTGTCGATCAGTCCCTGCGCAGCGGCCTTGAGATTCGATTTCGAGCGGATGATTTCCGCAATCTCGTCGTTCCAGACCAGATCAGTAAGGCCATCGCTACAGATCAACAGCGTATCATTGGAGCGAATCTGTGTACCCTGATTTCCCTCGGCCAGCGCGTCTGCTTCGCTGTCATACATTCGCAGCCGGAAGTCAACTTCAGGCGGATCGGGCGATCCAAGGTAGCGCCGGATGACATGCACATTAGGATGATCGCGCGCCTGCTCCGGCGTCAGGATGTTCTTCTCGATGGCTTCCTGCACCCAGGTGTGATCTGTGCTAAGTTGCTGGATGCGCCCTTCACGCAAAAGATAAATGCGCGAGTCGCCAACAGTGGCGGTATAGAGCTTGTCTCCGATCACTAAAATGCAAGCGCAAGTTGCCCCCATGCCTTGCTGGTCGGGTGTTGACGCAGCGTGTTCGGCAATCGCATCGCTGGCCTCATGAATGGCCCTTTCGATGATTTTCTTTGGGCGCTGTACGTTGCTTTCGGCGATAGCCTGGCTGATATGGTTGACAGCCAACTCGGCAGCCACTTCCCCGGCACGGTGTCCGCCAATTCCATCGGCAACAACGGCAAACAATACCGGCGTTGGGTCATCCTCGCTCAACTGGAAGGAGGTGATGGCATAACGATCTTCGTTGTTTTTCCCGGTCATGCCCGCGTGCGATTGGGCAAAGACAGTCAGGTGTGCACGGTCAGTGCGAATCATTCAGTGGATGCCTCGGGGATGATTTTGGGTTCGGCATCAGCCGGGGGATTCTTTAATGAGAAACGATACATTAATTGGCCGAAGTGTACCACGTCCCCGTGTCTCAGGATGCAGCCCCCTTCAGGAACTGGATCATAGTTGACCCATGTACCGGCCACGGTGTTGTTATCGGAGAGTGAGAAGTCGCCACCAGGCGTCTGCTTCAGGCGGGCATGCAAGGCGGCAATCGAGGGGTGATCCAATACATGTTCGGCTTGCACCGGATCGGTACCAAAGGTAGTTTCCTTTTCGTTCAACGGGATTGGATGCCCGGTAGTCGGTTCTCCATTGGCACCTAGCCGGGTCAGATAAGCTGGAGCGTCCTGCCAACGCTCCCCTCGTATCCAGGGCGAACGTTTAGCCTGCTTCCGTTTCGATGCCGGTTCCGCCTGCTGAATCTGCACCGGTTGCGTGACCGGATCGGTAAAACGTTTGCGGTCTGCACGCCGCTGGCTTCTTGACCTGATTCGCAAACGACCGGACAACAGAATGACGATCAAAATCACGCCTGTTACCGTGATGGCACCCGCAGCAATATATGAACGATATTTGGCTAAAAATGCCTGGATTCCCGTCGGAGCATGCACCACCGTCATCGTGACCGGCACGCCCACGCTGGCCTTGCTCATCCCCAAAGAGTCGACCGCTTCAACGACAAGAGTATGCTCAGCGCTTTCATCGTAAGGGGTCAAATCCCATGTAAAACTGTCGAACGGCTCAGAGTCGTTTTGCGCCACCGGCTGTCCGTCTGCATATAATGTCGTGCGCGTCAGAGGTCGGGGGTGGTTATCAGGGAATTCGATAATGGCTTCTAGTTCCAACTGTTCCGGCAGCAGGAGTTCGGTGTTGAAGGGATCATCTTCCGGCGCCTGGCGGACGATTTGCGGTGGTGGCATGACCAGGATTGGATTGGGAGGTTCTACCTCCAAGCTGAAGCTTTGCTCCCCGGATGTGATCGTGCCTGCTGGTGCCTGTACTTCAACGACAATGGTGTGTTCCCCGCTTGTTGTCAGTGTGGAGGCATATTCCAACGAATACAAGTGCCGCAGCGGCGCAAAATACGATTCGGGATCAGGCAAAGCCTCCGTTCCAGAAAAGGCAAAAAACTCCCCTCCTGTTTGCAGGGCAAGCGCTTTAACTGCTGTTACGCTAGGGTGGTCGAAAAACAATTCCGAATCTACGAGCCAGACAAAGATACGCACATTCGAATCGACGGCCTGCTCGCCCAATGCCTCCAGGGTCAGATCTAGGTTGGCCTCCTCCATGTGAGGGGTGATCAACAGAATAGCGCGTTTCATTCCCGGTGTCGGAGTGTTCTCATTGACCGTGTTGAGCGCAATCGACAACAACTGCACATTGGGCGTGGTGTTACGGTAATCGGGCTGGAATGAGTTCAACGACACAATCCAGTCCTCCGGCTCGGCGTGCGTGATGATCGGTCCGGCAATGGAGACCAGGCTCAAATCATCCGGATCCTCTGCGGGTTGCGCACCAGCCCATCCAGCCAGCACCTCGATCACAGGCTGGATACGTCCGATCCCCTGCCCATCACGGACGTCAAGCGCAGGCCCGGGGTTGATCGCGACGACGATCTGGGCCGGGGGCATGGATTCAACCAATTCATTAACCGGATGTGACTGTCCATCTTCTAGAATGGTCACATCACCAGCACCCAGGCCCGTGATAAACCCGCCCTGTTCGTCGAATACATCCAGCAGGGCGGTCATTGTCGGAAAGCCCTGTGGGTTGACGAGCGACAACTCCGCTGTGGCCGCACCCTGGGCGCGGACAGCGTAACCCTGGCTGGCCAGCAGTAGCAGGCCAATCAGAGCTATAAAACATTTACCCATTTGGTTCAACGGAAGCGGAACTCTCCTGAGCTTCGGGGGTTTGTGTCAGGCGCATGTAGGTCAAAGTCCATGCGGACTGGGAAAAGGTGGTCACAACGCCGTTCAACAGCCAGGACACTGGTATATACAGACAGATACAAGCCAGCGCAACATATAGCGGGGTGAAGGATTGGCCTTTGCCCATTGCAAAGGCAAAGATCGTGGGGAAGACGACTATGAAAATGGGGATCGCGATGATGAGACCAGTCACAAATGTAATACCGAACAGAATCAAGCCCATCACAAGCAATGACCCGATATTAGACCTGGCTATTTCCCATCCGCGTTTTAGGCCATCGAATATGCCCAAATCTTCCAATACGATGGCGCGATTGGCCTGCTCGATGATAATTGCCACCGCGAAACCCAGTGGAATGAAAGCACAGATCAAGGGCAGCAAACACAACAATGCCACGCCGGCTGTTAGCACCCCGAAAAGGATAAACGGGATCAGGATCAAGAAGAAGGCTAACCCTATCAGGAACGAGAGCCCGAACACCCGCCAGAAGTAAGTCATGCTCGTGCTGAACAACTCACCGAAGGCCAGGCTCTCTGCGCCTATCTCAGCCTGGTAGGAACCTTTGATCAGACCAATACGTCCGATCGTTCCCAGAAAGAGGCTGATCAAAAATATTACCAGGAAAACCAGCACCATGAGGGCGATGAACAGCCAGAGATTATCCTCCACCCAACTGACAAAATCTGCCATCTGTGAAATGAATCGTTCGATTTCGGGGGGAACATTGAAGTCAGATGGGCCGGTTGAGAAACCTGTGTTTCCTCCGCCTCCACCCCCGCCTCCGCCGCTAGAACAGCCAGCCAGGATACCAAATATCCAAAGCACCTTGTATTGCCAGGTAATCTGCCAGGCGCGCGTCAGGATTTCGCCAAAATTGAAATTCATTGGAATCTCCTATTCTCTCGACAGTCAGGCTGAATGTGAAACAGCAACTTCTGCTTCCGGGCTATGCGTCAGCCGCAGATAGGTCAGCATCCAACCGGACTTCATATACGTCAGAACCCCACTTTGCAGAACAGCCAGTAGGGGCAAATATGCGACCAGACATAACGAAGCGGCAATCAAAATCGCTCTGGTGTTTTCGACTTCCTCGATCAACACAAATGGTATTGCAAAAAACGGTACCATCATAGGGATAGAGATAAATCCCGATATCATCCCTACACCCAAATAAAGAATCAAAGTTACCAGCACAACAGACAACAGATTTTTTCTAAACACCTGCCAACCGCGTTTCGCCGCCTCGAGCACGCTCAGATCATCCACTACGATAGAAGCCAGCGCCTGCTCCTGCCATGCATACACAACGATCATAAGAGGGTAAAGAAGAAATTGCAATGGCACCAGGCACATCGCTCCCAGACCAAGCGTCAGTAAGGATACCAGTGTCTGTACTGCAAAGAAACTCAGCATCACCAAAAGGACCCCACCCGCTAACAATGCCATGATTCCCAAAAAACGCCAAAAATATGGCAGGCTGGCTTTAAGTATTTCAGTAAAGAATAATCTCTCATCTTCTCGTTCGGCGCGTAAGGCCCCAACTGAAATTGCCGCTTGTGTAAGCGCGCCAATAAAAAACGAGGCTATCATCAACAGTACGAAAATGCCGAAAAACACAAACATGTAAGCTGGCTCTTCGAACCAGAAAGGAATATCTTCAGCCAAGAAAATGCTAATCACTGGGGCAAGTCCCAATGGAAGAAACAGCAAACCAATTACCATATTCAACAGTCCAAAAACCCATAAGATTTTGTGTTTCCACGTGATTTGCCAGGCGCGCCCCAAAACTTCCCCAAAATCAAAAGACATGCTGCCTCCGGTTATTCCCATTCGATGGTTGCGGGTGGCTTGCTGGTAATATCATACACGACCCGATTGATTCCGTCCACTTCGTTGACGATGCGATTAGAGACCTTTGCCAGCAGGTCATGCGGCAGGCGCGTCCAATCGGCGGTCATGAAATCTTCGGTGGATACGGCGCGGATCGCGATGGCTTCCTGATACGTGCGCTGGTCGCCCATCACGCCTACCGAACGGACCGGCAGCAAAACGGCGAAGGCTTGCGATGCGCCCGCGTCTTTCCCTAGAAATCCGGCATTGGACAATTCCTCTTGCAAAATTGCATCCGCCGCGCGCAGACGGGATACCCGTTCGCGGGTCACTTCGCCCAGGCAGCGCACGGTCAAACCCGGACCCGGAAACGGCTGCCGCCAAACCATCGACTCGGGCAACCCCAGCGCCTCCCCCACTGCTCTGACTTCATCTTTGAATAGATAACGTAGCGGTTCGACCAACTCAAACTGCATATCCTCCGGCAGGCCGCCTACATTGTGATGCGACTTGATCTTCTCCGTCTTGTTCCTGTCCGGCGCAGACGACTCGACTACATCCGGGTAAATCGTGCCCTGCATCAGAAATTTCGGCTGGCCCAGTTCTCTGGCCTGCTCCTCGAAAATGCGGATGAACTTCTCGCCGACGATCCTGCGTTTTTGTTCCGGTTCGGTCACACCGTTTAATGCCTGGAAGTACTGCTCCTCCGCATCCACGGCTACCAACTCCGCTCCCATCTGCTCGCGGAAGACCGTCACCACCTGTTCGCCTTCTCCCCTGCGCAGAAGCCCGGTATCCACGAAGACAGCCACCAACTGGTCGCCAATGGCTTTATGCACCAACGCCGCCGCCACTGACGAATCCACACCGCCGCTAACGGCCGCCAGTACACGTTCATTCCCTATCTGTGCGCGGATGCGGCTCACACTCTCCTCGATGATGGAGGCAGGTGTCCAATCCGGTTTCGCGCCGCAAATGTCAACTGCAAAGTGGCGCAGCAGTTCGATGCCATTGGGCGTGTGATGCACTTCGGGATGGAACTGCACGCCGAAGTACTTGCGCTCGAAATCACCCATCGCTGCATAGGGACTGTTGTCCGATTTTGCCAGCGCGTCAAAGCCCTCTGGCATGCGCGTGATACGGTCGCCGTGGGACATCCAGACAGTGGATAAATCCGATAGTAGGGGCGGGGTGACCCCGCCCCTACCCGGAATTAATTCGATCTCGGCATAGCCGTATTCGCGTTCAGTGGATGGATCCACCTGTCCCCCGAGGGCCACGGTCAGCGCTTGCATGCCATAGCAGATTCCCAAAACCGGTTTGTCGGAAGCAAGCACGAAGTCGGGCACGAACGGGGCATCCGGATCATATGCCGAGTTTGGACCGCCAGAGAGGATAAAGCCTTTAGGGCCCAGCGCCATGATTTGCTCAGCGGGCGCATCCCAGGGAAATAGCTTGCAATAGACTTGCGCCTCACGCACACGGCGCGCGATCAGTTGCGCAAACTGGGAACCAAAGTCGAGGATAGCAATGGAGTCAGTCATCAGTTGTCATTTTTAGGGAATCGGAAATCAGATGAAAATGCAAATATGGAAAATCCTGGTACTCCCCGCCGTTGACGATCAAGCGGTAGGCGGGGAGTTGGAATTCAGCCACGAGCGATTGCACGGTGGCAAACAGGTCAGAAAGAAACGTTGAGGATGGATCGAGTTCCATCAAGCTAGGGATAGCTTCTTTAGGTACAAGTACTATATGCAGCGGGTAGGCCGGCTTCGGATGGTGAAAGGCCAGCAGCGATTCCGTTTCAAGCAGGCGCTCGGCTGGGATTACAAAGCTCATGTATGCAAAAATCCATCCAACCAGTTTATGGCCTGGCTTGGTACGCGCCAAGCGAATCAGCAGGTTTAGCACAGATCATTAATCACAGAATGTGATTTTATCTTCTTCCATTGAGCAGATACGCGCCAGTGACTCAATTGGCACCCCTAACGGTTTGAGCGCCTCGCGCCCGCCTTCGAAGGTTTTCTCGATCAAGGCACCGATACCAACAATCTTAGAACCAGCAGTTTCAGCCAGGCGCACTAGCCCCAGGATCGTGTTACCACTGGCCAGGAAGTCATCGATAATGAGCACTTTCTCGCCCCTGGCCAGATACTCTGGAGAGACGATCAGTTCTACAGTGCGACCTTTGGTATGGGAAGGAGCCAGGGTTAGCAACACCTGATCTGGCATGGTGATAGGCTTGTGCTTGCGCGCGTATACCACCGGCAAGCCCATATGCAAAGCGGTGGCCACAGCCGGGGCAATGCCTGAGATTTCAGCGGTCAGCACTTTCGTCGCACCGACCGAAGCGAAACGGTCCGCAAATTCTTTTCCACAGGTATCCATGAGAGTCGGGTCCACCTGGTGATTGACAAAACCGTCCACTTTTAGAATTCCATTTCCAAGATTTTTTCCCTCTTTCAAAATACGTTCCTGTAATACTTTCACGGATACCTCCAGTGTTTATTCCAAACCTGACGGTCTGCGAAACCTGTCAGGTTTTTATTTTACAACGCCATTCCAGAACCTGCCAGCTATATTTATCATCTCTATTCGATTTTACGGATTTTCTATGAAAAGTGTATTTTTATGAGCATTTATACCTGCGTTTTGTGCTATCTGCATTCATCTGCGCTTAAGGTTCAAAAGGGAGATTGTGTTAGAATCTCAAGCCGTGAAAGAGAAAACCACCCTGATCCTGGCTTCCAATTCTCCGCGCAGACGGCAGTTGCTCGTGCTGGGCGGCTGGAGCTTCAAAGTCCTTGTCGCTGATGTGGATGAAAGCCAGCTCCCGGACGAAATGCCAGGTGATTACGTGCAGCGTCTGGCAAGCATGAAGGCACGTAAGTCAGCCGAAAGTGTGGGCACCAACAGCGTGATTGTTGCAGCCGATACGGCCGTTGTGGATGATGATGACATCCTCGGCAAACCAGTTAATGAAGCGGGTGCAGTCCGCATGCTCAAACGCTTACGCGGACATACGCATCAGGTCTACACCGGGCTTGCTCTGCTTCGAACGGGCGATGGCCACTCCCTTCGACAAGCTCAGGACAGTGCCCTGACAGACCTGACCGTCACCGACGTGCCCATGCGCGAATACAGTGACGAAGAGATCGATGCCTATGTGAAAACCGGGGACCCGCTCGACAAGGCCGGCGCTTACGCCATTCAGCATCCACGCTTTCAGCCGGTCGAAAACCTGGAAGGCTGTTTCGCCAGCGTGATGGGCCTGCCGCTCTGCCGGTTGACCTATCTCCTAGAGCAATTTGGCATAGCTCCTGATACCTCGGTAGGGATTCACTGCCAGGCCGAACTACAGTATGATTGTCTTATCTCCAGCGCCGTCTTGGACGGGTCGTTGGCTAAATGATGATTATTTTGTTGTCAATAAAGTTTCAGGCTACGCTCCATATTTCGCGTTTTCCCCTGAAACTCAAAGGTGAAGAATGAAATCACTTCGCTGGATAAACCTGATTGTAATTTCCGTGCTTCTCTCTGCCTGCGGTATTAGCTCAGAGGGGATCGGTTTTTCATCTATTTTCAGCACACCTACTCCCTTAGCCACTCCGCCCCTGGAAATCATCTCCGCCCCAGACGCCGAGGGCCCTATTCGTGCCTATCTGGACGCCTTCAAGTCGGGGGACTACGCCTCGATGTACGGAATGCTCACCCAGGTCAGCCGGGATGGGATCGCGGCTGAAGATTTCGCTGCGCTTCACAGTGATGCGCTCGATAAAATGGGCGCAGGCGGTCTAGACTACGAAATCCTGTCAGCTTTGATCAATAGTCCATATGCAGCCCAGGTTGCCTATCGCCTTACCTATCACACCGCGTTGCTGGGAGATATTTCTCGTGACATGGTTGTGAACCTGTCCCTGGAAGATGGGGATTGGAAATTGCAATGGCAGGAAGGTTTGATCCTGCCGGAGTTGGTAGGTGGTAACCGGTTGGCAATGGATTATGAGGTCCCTGCTCGCGGTGACATCTATGATCGCGACGGCGAAGTGATCGTAAATCAGTCCAGCGCTTATGCTTTGGGCATTATCCCCAACCAGGTATCTGAAGAATTCCTGGGGACGTTGGTCAGTGAGATGGCTCGCATCTGTATTATGGACCCGCAGGCTATCTGGGATGAAATCGACGTCTCGGCACCTGCCTGGTATATCCCGCTTTGCGAAGCCACTGAAGATAATGCACAACGCGCGCTCAATTTGGGTGCGATATACACGCCTTATGAATCGCGTTTCTATCACCAAAACCTGGCCTCGCAAACAGTGGGCTATACCCTGCCTATAGATCCAACCCAATTGGAGGAATATCGTCGCAATGGGTACCGGGGAGATGAAAAGGTTGGGCAGGCTGGGATCGAAAAATGGGCCGAAGATTATCTTGCCGGGGAACACGGTGGTTCGCTTTATGTGGTCAACCCCTCTACTGGACAAATTGCATCACGTCTTGGTTCGGTTGACCCCCAACCCGCATCTTCCGTTTATCTGACGATCGACAGCAACCTGCAATACTATGCTCAACAGGCATTGATCGATTTTCGTGGCGCTGTGGTTGTTATGGAACGTGATACGGGGCGCATATTGGCCATGGCCTCCTCTCCCGATTTTGACGCCAATCTGTTCGATCTGTCTAATTACAACAACAGCATGTTGGGCGATATGCTCAATAATATCAACCAACCGCTTGTAAACCGAGCTGCGCAGGGACAATACCCGCTTGGCTCGGTTTTCAAGGTCGTCACGTTTTCTGCTGCTCTGGAGAGCGGTCTGTTCCTGCCCGAGTCGACCCTCGATTGTCAGTACGAATGGCGCGGATTGAATGACCGGGTGCGCTATGACTGGACGTATGAACATTGTCAGGATGAAATCGCAGAAGGCGGAGACTGTGACGAAGCCTCTACTCTGCCCTCAGGCCTGCTCACGTTACCCCAGGGTTTAATGCGCTCCTGTAACCCCTGGTTCTGGCAGATTGGTCTTGACTTGTACAACAACGACCGCGGCGCCGATATTGCCAAGATGGCGCGCGCATTCGGTTTTGGCGCCCCCACTGGGATCGAACAGGTTGCTGAGGCCTCTGGACAGATCAACGATCCACCCGGTTTGGTCGAGGCGGTCAACCAGGCCATCGGCCAGGGCGATGTGCTGGTCACCCCGTTGCAGGTTGCGACTATGATCGCAGCTGTGGGCAACGGCGGCACGCTCTATCGCCCGCAACTGGTGGAGAGAATTCAGCCTATCGAGGGCGATCCAACCGCCGTGTTTAAACCCGAAGCGCGCGGCACACTGCCTTTGCGCGATGACAATCTGGACGTTTTGCAAAATGCGTTGATCAGCGTGGTAGAAAATTCGCTGGGCACCGCCCATTTTGCACTGCGCGGATTGAACATCCCTGTCGCAGGCAAAACCGGTACGGCTGAGTCGGGTAGTGGTAATCCACATGCCTGGTTTGCTGGTTACACTTATGCAGATGAAGAGAGTACTTCGTTGCCGAATATCGCAATCGCTGTTGTATTGGAAAACGCGGGCGAAGGCTCCGAATATGCCGCGCCCATCTTCAGACGTATGGTGGACGTTTATTACACTGGAGGCCCGCGGGCGCTGCTTCCGTGGGAAGCGAATTACGGTGTCCACAAAACTCCCACCCCTCTTGGAGGTATACCCACCAATACGCCCAGGAATAATCGTGATAATTAAGACAACCCCTGCAAAGGCCTAAAACGCATTGTCTGAAAACTCATTGCATGGTTTGATCATCCGGGCCCAATCTGGTTTCTTCACTGTAGAGACCAGTGAGGGCTCTTTTGTTTGCCAGTTGCGTGGACGGTTGAAACGCGGTCCGCGCACGGGCGATCTGGCGGCTATCGGTGACCGCGTCCGGATCACGGTGCTGGAGGATGGTTCCGGGATGATCGAGGAGATCGAGGAGCGGAAGCAGGCTATCGTCCGGCTCGACCCGCGTCCTCAGGGAGAATACCAACAAATCCTGCTCGCCAACTCTGATCAGGCGGTTTTCGTCTTTGCCTGTTCCCGTCCAAACCCGAAATTGCGCATGCTCGACCGCTTCCTGGTCATCGCGGAAAAGCAAGAAATTCCAGCAGTTATCGTGGCGAACAAGGTAGACTTGGTTAATCAAGAGAAAGCTGAATCCATTTTTGGAATGTACGAGGGGTTAGGCTACCCGATCATCTACACATCGGCCAAGATCGGCCAAGGAGTGGAAGACCTGCGCGCCATGCTGAACGGCAAAATCAGTGCGCTGGCTGGCCCAAGCGGGGTGGGCAAATCCAGTTTGTTGAACGCGATGCAGCCAGGGTTGGGCTTGGAAGTAGACGAGGTCAGTCAGGCTATGAACAAAGGCGTACACACCACAGTTGTGCGCCAGTTGTTCCCGCTGGCGGGCGGCGGGTATGTCGCCGATACGCCCGGCTGGAAGTCGCTGGCGTTATGGGATACCGAGCCGGAAGAGATCGACGGCTATTTCCCTGAACTGCGCGAGCTTGTGCCGCATTGTCAGTTCAGCGATTGCACGCATACGCACGAGCCGGGTTGCGCGGTGCTGGAGGCGGTGGAGAAAGGGGCTGTATATTCTGAACGTTATGATTCCTATTTACGATTGCGTGCCGGGGAAGAATGACAAATTGCGAGTTTTGATTTACGATTAGACTGATGACTGAACCTTCGACGACTCTTGAGACAAGTAACTGGAATTTACTCGGGCACGAATGGGCCGTGGACATGCTCAAGCAGCATATTTCTCGCGATACCCTCAGGCACGCGTATCTCTTCAGCGGACCTCTCGGCCTAGGGAGGCGTACCCTAGCTTTACGCCTGGCCCAGGCCTTGAACTGCACCCAGCCGCCGGCCCCCGGCCAATCCTGCGGCGTCTGCCGTGATTGCAGACAGATCGAGTCCATGACCCATCCGGACCTGTCCGTTGTGCAGGCTGAAACCGAAGGCGGGACTCTGAAAGTGGACCAAATCCGTGAAGTCCGCCGTGCGCTGACGCTCAAGCCCTATCAGGCGAAATACCGGGTTGCGCTCTTCCTGCGTTTTCAGGAGGCCAGCGAAGGGGCCGCCAATGCGCTTTTGAAAACTCTTGAAGAAGCGCCAGAATATGCCATTCTTGTATTGACCGCCGACAGCCCCGAGGGTTTACTTCCGACCATTACCTCGCGCTGCGAGTTGCTTCGTCTGCGCCCGCTGCCCGCGGATGATATCGAATCGTATTTGCAACAGCATGGGGCAAAACCTGACCAGGCACACCTGATCGCGCATGTCTCCAGCGGCAGGCCGGGATATGCCTTCAAGTTACTGAACGATGAAACTGCTTTAGAGTTCCGCGCCGAGCGGTTGGCAGAGTTAGGAGAGTTGCTTTCCTCAACCCGCGTCAAAAAGTTCAACTACGCCGAAAAGTTAGTCAAGGACAAAGAAGCCATGCGTCAGACGTTACTGGTCTGGTTATCTTACTGGCGCGATGTGCTGTTACGTGCCAGTGGCGCGGCTGCTCCCCTTGCGAATGTAGATCAAGAAGAGACCATCACATCGCTGGCCAGCCAACTTGAACTGGAAGGGGCCAGACAGGTTGTCAACAACATGGAAGCAGCCATCAAACAGCTGGAGCGCAATGTCAATCCGCGGCTGCTGGCCGAAGTGTTACTGCTGGATTTACCAGAAATTTAACTGTAAAGGAAAAAATATGTGCCGAAGTATCAAACCCCTGCGTATGCCCGATAGAAAAGCCACTGAACAGGAAATCGCCGAGGCAGCTTTGCAATACGTCCGTAAGGTGAGCGGCTATCGCAAGCCTTCGCGTGCCAATCAAGATGTTTTCGATGCAGCCGTTCTCGAGATTGCGGGGGCAACGGAGAAGTTGCTCAATCAGTTGCAAACCAGGAAAACTGTTTCTTGAATAAGAAGAGTCCGCAGCAAATTGCGGCCTCCCTTTTTACCCAATCGCTTCTTTCAACTGCCGCGCTAGCTTGCCAAACTCAGGCGTATAACGCATCTCGTCCTTCCGCGGGCGGGGCAGTTCCACGTTCAACTCAAATTTGACTTTGCCCGGACGCTGGGTCAGCACCAACACGCGGTCTGCAAGGAACAAGGCTTCCGAGATCGAGTGCGTGACCATGACCACCGTCTTCTGGCGCGCCTGCCAGATGCGGGAGAGTTCCGTCCACATGCGTTCGCGGGTGAGCGCATCCAGGGAGCCGAAGGGTTCATCGAGCAGGAGCAGGTCGGGGTCGTGGATGAGTGCGCGCGCAATTGCCACACGTTGAGCCATCCCGCCAGAGAGGTCACGCGGCCAGTAAGCGCCAAATTCGTTCAGCCCCACCAGATCCATCAATCCATCTGCCTGACGGCGTGCCTCGCCATTCCCCACACCTTCCAATTCCAATGGTAGGGTCAGGTTCTCGACGACCGTACGCCAGGGCATCAGGTTGGCCTGCTGAAAGACCATCCCAATCCGTGGTTGCTCCGCACCGTAGAAAATGACTTCGCCGGAAGTAGGTGGCAGCAACCCGGCCAGGATGCGCAAGATGGTGCTTTTGCCGCTGCCCGAGGGACCCAGCACACACACAAACTCCTGTGGACAGACTTCAAAGGTGACACCATCCAATGCGTGCAGACCTCCGTTGCTGTCGGGGAACACGGCGCTTAAATCGCGAACGGTGAGAACGGGGTCAACGTACATTACGGCACAAATTCGTTGGTGAAGGCCTGGTTGATATCCAGCGCTTCTTCCAGCAATCCCATCTTTAGCAGGGTGTCCAGCATGTTTTGCCAGGCCTGGGCATCCGATAGTCCCAGTCGTTCGGCCTTCCAGAGATCGATCGAGCGCGCCAAGACTTCTTTTTGAACTGCTTCATCCGCTTCGGCCAGGTTGGGAACGTGCGCTTTGCTCATCTCGTAAGCTTCATCAGGTTTTGCAATCGTATCTGCCAGCCCCTGTAATAATGCTTCCACCATCTTACTGACGAGATCGGGATTTTCCGCAATAGTTTTCTCATTGGTGATCAGACCATTGGAGGCCAGTTGCAGGTAGTCGGCTACGCGGATTTCGTTCAATTCATATCCCTGTGACTGCAACTGAACAGGCTCATTTGTAGTATAGACCGAGACGGCCCGCTCCTGGTCGGTTGCCAGCGCTTCTACCTGGTTGAAGCCAATCGAGTCGAGCGTCACATCCGCATCGCTCAAGCCCGCGGAAAAGAGCAACGCTTCCAGCCCGATGTAATTGGCGCCGTACAGCCCCGGCAGGCCAATTTGTACCCCTTCCAAATCTGCGGGTTCGAGGATGTTCTGATCTGCTTTCGAGACCACCGCTACCGGATATTGTTGGTACCAGGCCGCCACATAGACCACGGGCAGTCCCTGCGCGCGCGCCAGCAGCACCTGTTCACCGGAGACAACCGCAAACTGCAACTCGTCCGCGCCAACCAGGGCAACCGCGTCCGTTTCGAACGAGTAATCGAACTCGACTTCAACGCCAGCTTCGCGGAAGTATCCTTTTTCGATGGCGACATACAGCGGCGCAAACTGGATATTGGGAATATACCCAAGTGGCACCTTGACATGTACCAGCGCTTCGCTCTCGGACCCCTTACCTGCTCCCGCACCACCCCCTGCTGAGACTGCGCAGGCCGTAACCAGCGCTCCCAGCAAAGTCAGTAAAAGGATTCTTTTTAACATTCGTTTCTCCTATATTTCGCCGGAAGACCTGAGGTTTGACAAACCTGTCAGGTCTTTCTTTAATGTGGATTTTCCTGCCAACTCAACAATCTCTTCTCAGCCCAGGCCACGACGCCATACAAGGCCAGGGCCAGCAGAATCAGGGTAAACACAGCCACGAACACCAGGGCGGTATCGTATTGTCCGCGCCCAACGTTGATGAGGAAACCCAGTCCCATGTCCGCGCCGACCAGTTCCCCGACCACCGCGCCGATGACCGAGAGTGTGGCTCCAATACGCAATCCGCCCAGAAAGACGGGCAAGGCTGCCGGGATTTCGAGCTTCAGCAAAATCTGTGGACGTGTGGCGCGCAGGGAACGCATCAGGTCGTGTAACGCCGCCGGGACAGCCCGCACTCCTACAACCGTATTGACCAGCACCGGGAAGAAGACGATCAGGGCGCAGATCAATATCTTGGAAAATATCCCCTGCCCAAACCAGATGACCAACAAAGGAGCAATCGCTACTAATGGGATGGCCTGCGAGGCGACCAGATAGGGCGAAAGCACGCGTTCCAAGGCACGCGATTTCGCCACCAGATAACCGAGAACCGTTGCTGCCAATGCCCCGACCAACAGTCCGGTTAGGATCTCGAACAATGTCACACCCGCATGTACGAACAAACTGCCATTTGCCAGGGCACGCAGGAAGCGCGTCCACACCTGAGCGGGCGAGGGCAAAATAAAAGATGGCAATCCGCTATAACGCGCGATCGCCCACCAGACCAGCAGCCCGGCGATTAAAGACGCCAGCCCCAGCCAGTTGCGGCTGGATTTAGTGGCATGGGAGCGGGAATGGGATGTATCCATAAGGTTATGACGATCAAATCAGGTCGAAGTCAGGAGACTTCAGAGTATGTATACAAAACAAAAAACCTCGCAGAGAATTAACTGCGGGGCATGGAGGCAGGCTCGGATAGAGTTCGATCCGCTTGAGAAAAACCCCGAAAACTGAATCGTTTTCGGGGCACCTAAGCAGACCAAACCGTAGAATCGGCCAGTAAATTACCTTCTTTTATCCGGACTATAACCGTCGGCTCCGGAGTTCAACCGGATCATGCACTTCGACTTCGCTTACGCTCCGCTCAGTACTCGTGGGCTGTACCACCGATCGGGAATTCACATGCACGTTTCAGTGCAGGTGTCACCCTGCCCCGAAGGTCTTTATTTGGATGTTTGTGTCCTAATTATATCGCAATCCCGCTACAGTGAAAAATAGATTGTAGCGGGAAACTTCTTTTCTTATGCGGGGACGATACACTCGACCGGGCAAACCGAAACGCACTGCGGCTCGTCGAAGTGGCCTTCGCATTCGACACAGGTATCGGCATTGATGACGTATACAACGCCGTCGCCTTCACTGATCGATTCAGTGGGGCATTCGGGCAGACACGCGCCACAAGCGATGCACTCTTCGGTAATTGTCATTGACATGGTGAAATTCTCCTTTGTGAAAATTTTTATTAAATTAATCCATCCCCCAGCACGTGTCAAATGACAAATGTCTCCCGTTTGGATGATTTTGTAACCAAAGAAGGATGACCATTTCAGGCCATCCCTCTCGTGGATGAATGAGAATATCCCTAACTGAGTTGTGCCTTGATCTTCTCTGCAGTTTCTTGATAAGTTGTCAGCTTCTCACGCTCTTTGGCAACCACAGCTTCCGGCGCTTTTTTGGCAAAGTCACTGGCCAGCAACTTCCCCAAACGCGAGATCTGCGATTCGGCTTCAGCCAGTTCTTTTTCTAAACGGGCACGCTCCTGTTCCAGGTCCACCATGCCAGCCAACGGCAGATAAATCTCTACAGGACCGACAACCAGCGCAGCCGCGCCTTCGGGTTTCTCTTTCAAGGATTCGGTTATCTCCATCTGAGATTCTTCCAGCCCCGTGAGCGCAGCCAGGACTTTGGCCTGCTCATCGACCCACGTGGTTTTTCCACCGCCCGCAAAAGTTGCTGCTATGCGCTTGGACGGTGCGACGCTTTTCTCCGCACGCAAGTTGCGGATCGAGCGCACGATCTCCTGAAGCAGTTCGAAGTCAGCGACCTTGTCCGCTTCCCAGCCTTCTTCCTCGCGTGCTTCAGGCCAGGTGGCGATCATCAGCACCTCGGGCCAGTTCTCTGTCAAATTTACTAACGGAGAATCGTCCAGGGCCTTGCGCAGGTGTCCCCACAGTTCCTCGGTCACAAAGGGTGTGAAGGGATGCAGCAAGCGCAGGGAAATATCCAGCACGCGTGCCAGGGTTTCGGCAGTGGCGTATGCACGGACACCGCCTTCCTGTAACTGACCTTTGGCAATTTCCAGATACCAATCCGCAAAATCGGACCAGAAAAACTCATAGATCTGTCGCCCGGCCTCGCCGTATTGGAAGTTCTGGAACAGACGCTCCACATCGCGGACAAGCCCTTGCAATTTGGCCCAAATCCAACTGTCCGCGAGCGTCCAGTTGACCGAGGACGGTTGACCGTGGACCGTATCGTCGCCGAGTGAAGCGATGGCATTGATTACAAACCGCCCTGCATTCCAGACTTTATTGGCAAAATTGCGGTTGGCCTCCACTTTGCTGACAGCCAGGTTCATGTCATTGCCGGGTGTAGAACCCACCAACAAGGTAAAGCGCAACGCGTCCGTGCCCAACTCATCCATGACCTGCAGCGGGTCGATCACATTGCCGTAGGTCTTGGACATTTTGCGTCCGTCACCGTCACGGATCAGTCCGTGCAGATACACGGTATGGAAAGGCACCTTCCCCGTGAATTCCAGGCCATCCATGATCATGCGCGCCACCCAGAAGAACAGGATGTCATAACCGGTCTCCATGTAGGAGGTCGGGTAGAAGTACTTGTAATCGGGCGTCTCATCTGGCCAGCCCAGCGTGGAGAACGGCCACAATCCGGAGGAGAACCATGTGTCCAGTACATCCGGATCCTGCTCGATGTTCTTGGAACCGCAATGAGCGCATTCAGTCGGGTCTTCGCGTGCCACGGTCTGTTCTCCACAATCGTCACAGTACCAGACCGGGATGCGGTGTCCCCACCACAATTGACGGCTGATGCACCAATCCTTGATGTTCTCCAGCCAGTTGAAATAAACTTTTTCGAAGCGCTCCGGCACGATTTGGATTTCGCCGTTTTTCACGGAGGCTAATGCCTTCTCGGCCAGCGGCGCAATCTCCACGAACCACTGCGTAGAAATCATCGGCTCGACCACTTCACCGCCACGTTGCGAACGCGGGATGGTGATGGTGTAAGGTTCCTCTTTGATCACCAAACCGGCTACCTGCATGTCAGCCCACAGTTTTTTGCGGCAATCAAAGCGGTCCATGCCTTCATATAGCCCACCAACTTCAGTTATTCTGGCCTCGCGATCCAACATGGACAATACAGGTAAGTTATGGCGCACGCCAATCTCGTAGTCGTTGGGGTCGTGTCCGGGCGTGATTTTTAATGCGCCGGTACCGAACTCGCGTGTCACATATTCGTCAGCAATCACGGGGATTTCACGACCCAGCATGGGTACGAGCACGGTCTTGCCAACGTGTTTCTGATAGCGTTCATCTTCGGGGTGCACTGCCACAGCCGTATCACCCAGAATGGTCTCAGGTCGTGTGGTGGCAACCGGGATGTACTCGCCGCTGTCATCGGCCAGCATGTACTTAAAGTAATACAGGGTTCCCGGCTCTTCAAAATATTCCACTTCCAGATCGGAGACGGCTGTCTTCAAGCCCGGCGACCAGTTGATGAGACGGGGTCCGCGATAGATGAGTCCCTTTTCGTACAAGGAGACAAAAGCCTCTCGGACTGCCTTAGACAGACCATCGTCCAGCGTGAAGCGTTCACGATCCCAATCGCAGGAGGCGCCTAAGCGTCGAATCTGGTTCTGGATCATGCCGCCGTACTTGTGCTTCCACTCCCAGGTACGGCGTTCGAACTCCTCACGCCCGATCTCTTCACGCGAAGAGCCTTCGTTGCGCAGCATCTTCTCGATCTGCAACTGCGTGGCGATGCCCGCGTGGTCGCTGCCCGGCACCCACAGCGTGGAGTAGCCCTTCATACGGTGGTAGCGGATCATCAGATCTTCCATGCTGACAAACATGGCGTGGCCGAGATGCAGTTCGCCGGTCACGTTGGGTGGCGGGATGGAGATCACGAACGACTCGACGTTGGGGTCGAAGTCCGGTTCGTTGGGGTCATTCCAGGGTTTGAAGTAGCCACCTTTTTGCCACATCTCGTAGATACGGGATTCGGTATCTTTGAAGTCGTACGCTTTGGGTAGTTCATACTTGCTCATTTTGTCACCTCGTCAATAAATTCTTCAGGCATTGGATCAGGCAGATTGCATCCCTACCCAATCCAATTCAATATTTTGTGTGTTCCATAATTTGTCTTTTCGCCCGGGGCATTCCAAGCTGCCGCCGGGCATTTAACAATGACCTGTTCAAACATCGCCAGCACAGCCAGATATTGAGATTGGATGATCTTTTGTATATCCATGGTTATTTCCTGTTACACTTTTTATACTCGACTCGGTACTGAATCTGATATCGACTGTTCCAGTGAATATTGAGGCTTCCAGCCCATCTCTCGCTGGATCTTCTCCCAGGAGAGCGCTTTATCCACCGCCATCTCGGATGGACGGCGGATGCCGGGATTCAGTTTCAACACATCCATGACCCACAAAATCGCGTCCAGGATACGGACCCCGGGGCCTGATACCGGGAAAAGGAGTGTCTTCTTCCCTGCGGCTTTCAACGCGGCTTTTGCAAAGGAGAGCATCTCCACATTGTGCGCCGTGACGATATAACGCTCGCCGTTGCGGCCTTTCGTCAACGCCAAAACCACAGCTTGTGCCACATCTCTCACGTCCACAAAACTGTTGATGTAAGACAGCATCGGCAAGGCTGGTAAATAACGTGCCATACGGAATACGGCTTCGATGCGGTCGGAACCGGGGCCGAGCACCACGCTGGGGTTGAGTGTGATGATGCGCATCTTGTCGGTCATTTCCATCAGCTCTAATTCGCTGGTGCGCTTGCTGTAGCCGTACATATCGTGCTCACGTTTGTACTCCATATCAGGCATCATCATCTCATCTGAGATACCATCCGGATTGAAGCCAACAGCTGAGATCGAACTGATAAAGATAAAATTTTTGCAGTCTGCTTCCAAAGCAGTTTGGGCCAAGTTGCGGGTGCCGATCACATTGGCCTGATAAATCGCGTCCGCATCAGATTTGCGGAACGAGACCAGCGCCGCGTTGTGGATGATCGCGTCCACGCCTTCAAGTTCAGTCCGGAATGTTTCCGGTTCTGAGAGGTCGCCTTGAATCCAACGCATGTTCTCCAGGTTCTCAACGCCCAACAGTGTTTTGCGATGTGTACGTCCCAACACGCGCAGTTCGGCACCCGGGTCATGGTCGTGAAGTGCCTGCACGATGTACTGACCTAGAAATCCAAATCCGCCGGTGATGAAGTAAATCGTCATAATGGTCTCATATGTCTTACAAGTCTGACATGTCCGACATGTTGGACTTGTAAGACCTGTTAGACGGTTAAAACAAAAACGCCTCGTCCAGCATGAGGACGAAGGCATTCGCTCCGCGGTACCACCTCAATTCATTTTATCTTCGCGAACTTCGTGGAAGACAAAATGCTCTTTGTAGCCGACCATCATCGGCCTGCGCTGTAACGGTGCGCTCCCGTGCTCGTTCTACTCATTCACTGACCACTGGTGACTGATAACTGGTCACTGGATTTTCTTCGGCAACCTTTCCGGGCGACATTCAGCGGTGGGGTACTGAGGGGACTTCCAGCCAGCGGCCACTCCTTCTCTATCAGCCTTGCCAGGTCTCGATACATCCCGACTGCGCGGGACACTCGACCAAAGTCGCTTACTCCTCCCGGAGCGAGTTTTCATGATTATACATAGTTGCAGAGGGGGCGTCAAGTTTTCGCAGTATTAAACTTTAAAATATCACACCCGGCGTTGCAGGGTAAATTGCCTTCCTATCATTACCAGCGATAAAGAACCAAAGGTATTTCGCACAAGATATTTCGCACAATAGGGTAAAGTTGGGGGATGGAGACACTAAAAAGCCAAGAGACGGATGTGATAGACGAAGAGAAAGGGG
>JASFRG010000015.1:0-46707 GCA_050115035.1 Anaerolineales bacterium
TATTTGCGTGACCGGATCACCGGCGTATACGCCATTCCACCATTGGCTGAGTTGGTGACACAGGCTGCTTCTCAACTCGGCCTACAACAACTTCGCCCTGCCCCTAACTATTGAGATAATACGGCTTCTTTTTGTCGTGTAATATGTATAGTTGGCATCCCTTTTAATGGGAAATGATCTACTGCCAAATATGATATATTCTGTCTAAATTTTGAAACCAGGAAAATAAAAATGATCATCAATGATGCCCAGCGTGAAGTGCGTACAGTGTATGTCGGTTCGTTTTCGGGCCTGATCGTTACCGGAGTTATCTGGCTATTATCGGCAGCGATAGGTACATGGATGTCCGCCGGGTTGGCGATCTTGGCCTTAATTCTGGGCGGCACCTTTATCTTTCCACTATCTCAGTTATTGCTCAAAGCGATGGGAAAACCGGCCAGCCTGAGCAACGATAATCCGTTTGGAATGCTTGCGATGCAGGTTGCGTTTATGATTCCCTTATGCTATCCAGTCATTGCTGCCGCAACCATCCATAACACCAACTGGTTTTTCCCGGCCTTTTTGGTTGTGGTTGGCGCGCATTACCTGCCCTTTATTTTTCTATATGGCATGTGGCAGTTTGGGATATTGTCTGCCCTGCTGGTTGGATTGGGGACAGCGCTGGGCATGTACACCCCGGAAAGCTTCGCATTAGGGGGCTGGATTGGCGCTGCGATGTTTCTGTTGGCCGCTTTTCCGTTCAGATTATTCGCCTCGAAATCATAAACCAAATCAATAACATGTTCTAACTTCAGCTTAATCTTGTTCCAATTCGCTTCGACTATAATTTTATTTCAACGTAGTGAGAAATATTACCGGAGCGCAAACATGAGACGCCTGATTTTAGTGGTATTTTCGTCGATCCTTCTGATTGGTTGCTTACCGGCGCCAACTCCTTTGTCCTTACCTACACCAACACCGACAATTCCGGCAACTACGGAAACAACTACCAACACGCCCATACCCAGCCTGACGTCCACCGCCACTCAAATCCCGACTGCCACGCCCATTCCCGACCCGATGAGCATCCAGTACATGCGCGCGCAGGAATATCCCGGCAGCGACATCGTAGTGCAAAGCGAACTGGAGCGCGGTGCGAATTACCGCCGTTACTATGCCTGGTATGAGTCTGAAGGCCTAAAGATCTACGGTCTCCTGACCATCCCTGATGGCGAAATGCCGGAAGGCGGCTGGCCAGCGATTATCTTTAATCACGGATATATTCCTCCGGATGTCTATCGCACTACCGAGCGTTACATTGCCTATGTGGATCGCATCGCGCGCTCTGGATACATCGTCTATCGCATCGACTACCGCGGTCACGACCGCTCGGAAGGCGAGGCCAACGGTGCCTATGGCAGTCCCGATTACACCATCGACGTGCTCAATGCGGTCGCCTCGATCAAAAAACACCCACAGGTCAATCCCGATAAGATCGGCATGTGGGGACATTCCATGGGCGGCTACCTGACCTTGCGCAGCATGGTCATCACGGACGATGTCAAAGTGGGCGTTATCTGGGCTGGCGTGGTCGCTTCCTATCCCGACTTGATTTATAACTGGCGGCGCGCCGGCAACTTCACGCCCTCGCCCAGTTCGCGCGGCAGGGGCTGGCGGACGCGTTGGATCGAGACCTACGGTACACCCGAAGAGAACCCCGATTTCTGGGCAGCGGTCTCCTCGAACACCTACGTTGCGGACCTCTCCGGCCCCCTGCAATTGCACCACGGTACGAATGATGAAGATGTGCCTCTGGCATTTTCCATCCGCCTGGCGGAGGAGGTCCGCGCGGTGGGGGGCATCGCCGACCTTTATACATATGAAGGCGATAACCACAATATTTCCAAATATTTCACCACCGCTATGGACCGTACGATCGCTTTCTTTGATCAGTATTTGAAATAAACAAACCACCTGCTTTTCAAGAGGTTTGGTACCTTGAAAAGCAGAAAAGAGGCGTCTGGTAAAATTAACTATTGAAGAAGGGATGCTTAGATGCCAGAACTTACCTACCGCCTCGTCACTTCCAAAGATAGTCAAGCATTAGAAGAACTCATTGCTGCCACTGCCGACAGCGGAAGTATCGGCTTTACAGACGAATACCAGGCTGACCTGCTGGACGTCCATCGCGGGCTGGCTGAAGAATTTCATGGCGCGGTCGCGAAGCAGGATGACGAGATTGTTGGCGTGGTCTTTGGCGAGGTGCGCTGGGTGCAATACGCCGGGCAGGAAGTGCCTGGCGTATATATTTCCCACCTGCGCGTCCATCCCGATTATCGCCGGCAGGGCATCGCGCGAGAGCTTTCGGATTGGGCGTTGGAATACATCACCGATTTGCTGCGCTCAGATGCGGTACTGTATGGCGCGATCATGGCGGGAAATGTCAGCTTGAGTCTGGCTGATCGCTATGGATTTAAAGCCACCAAAATAATCCAGGGTGGGATCGTCCCAATGCGGAAAAAACCGCCGCCCACTGTTCCAGCCCTGGAAGTACGTCTGGCAGAAAGAAATGAGCTGCCCGCGGTTGCTGAAGGAATGAATGCGTTCTACCGCGAGCACGACCTGTGGGTGCCGGTCAATGTTGACACCTTGGAAGATTTCTTGAGACAGGAAGTGGACGAAGTTAAACCGAACCAGCTTTACGTCGCGGTGCGAGGGGAACAGGTTTTGGCTGGATTGAGTCTGTCAAATCGCACGGAACTGGTCCGCATGCGTCTGACACGGGCACCCTGGTATATCCGCACGTTAGGGAACTGGTTGGGCGTGCTGCCAGATTCGGGTTTGTTAGATGCGTTGACCGTGCGGCGAGTGTGGTTCAAAGATGGGGAGCTGGATGCCGCGCGCTATCTCTGGGATTCATTGCGATATGATTTGCGTGAACAAGGTAACTGTATGGGAATTGCTTACGATCCACGAGATCGTCTGGCGGATGTATTCAGAATCCCGTTCTGGCTGCCGATGTTCAAAGGGCACTATTTGGTGCGTGCCTCCGCTCCCCGAGAACCAGAGCGGTTGATTTATTGTATTGCGGGACCGTAAGTCCATAGTTGGAAGTTCCATAAGCCAGGTCTGATAATCTGAATTTGGGAGACGGGTGTATCCCGCCCCTTTTTGGTATCTATTCATTACTGAGTGAGCGCGGATATAAGTACCAGGGAGTTGCCAACATGAAAGAAAAAACA
The DNA here is from genome assembly GCA_050115035.1 of Anaerolineales bacterium. Lineage (GTDB taxonomy): Bacteria > Chloroflexota > Anaerolineae > Anaerolineales > Villigracilaceae > JAABUE01. Next base: position 3,222 of record JASFRG010000015.1, read on the forward strand.
GTGAACGAAATACTGACCGACCTGCGCGATTCACTTGAAAAAGATGATCTTATGGGGGCAATAAGGTTAATCGAAGCCCTACGACCTGCTGACCAGGCAGACTTGATGGAAGAACTCGAAACGCCGGAACAGGTTGCCCTGCTTACCAAACTGCACCCGGTGGATTCAGCGGATGTGCTCGAAGAGATGGAAGACGAAGACGCCGCAATGCTGGCCGAACTGCTGCCTCCCGACCAGTTGGCCGACATCTTGGATGAGATGGAGTTTGACGAAGCCGCCGACGTTTTGGGGGACTTGCCGAAAGAAAAGGTTACCAGAATACTGCACGAGATGGATGAACCCGATGAGGTGATTCCTTTGCTGCGCTATCCCGATGATACGGCTGGCGGTCTTATGACTCCGGCAGCCATCACGCTGCACCAGGATTGGACTGCTGGAGAGGCTCTGGCCGAGTTGCGTCGAGTCGGGCCTCAATCTGAAAGCACCTATTATTTATTTGTAGTGGATGAAGTGGATCGCTTGTTAGGTGTTATCGGCTTGAGAGACCTGGTCACAACCCCTATTGATATGCTCATCACGGAGCGGATGAAGACGGATGTCGTGTCGGTATTGGTTACCACCGACCAGGAGGAATGTGCCCGAACGCTCTCGCACCACGGATATATGGCCTTACCCGTTGTGGACGAGATCGGGCGCTTTTTGGGCGTTATCACCGCCGATGACTTGATCGAAGTGGCGGAAGACGAAGCCACCGAAGATATGTATCGTATGGTGGGTATTACAGGTGAAGAAGAAAGAGTCTTTGGCTCGACATGGTCTTCGATATTCAAACGTTTGCCCTGGCTGGCGATCAATATGTTGACCCTCTTCATCGCCATTTCGGTTGTGGATGCCTTTGAGGCTGTCATTGCGGGTATGGTGGCGCTGGCCGTCTTCCTGCCGCTGGTATCAGGAGAAGGCGGCAACGCCGGCAGCCAGACCGCGACAGTCGTCGTGCGTGGTATAGCTTTGGGAGAGATCACGCCGCGCGATGGGTTGCATGCCTTGAACAAGGAGATTCGGGTGGCGCTGGTCAATGGGGCTATGATCGGATTGGGGACCGCAGTTGTGGCTCACATCTGGAAGGGGGATTGGCGCATCACGGTCGCGATTTGCCTGGCGATGATCCTGAATTTCCTTATGGCGGCTACCACTGGCGTACTGATTCCGTTGGGTCTCAAAAAGATGAAAGTCGACCCGGCCCTGGCCTCCGCCGCCTTCGTTACAGCTTTCACGGATACATTTGGATTTCTCTTTTTCCTTGGGATTGTCAGCTTATTGGTATAGGACCCTTGTCAGGAACATCCAATCTTCACAAGCCTTTTTGTGCGTATCCCAGATAATTGAGCGACAGATCCGGGTTGTGCCTGAGTTCCAGGCGTTGTCCTAATTCGGCCACATTGATTTCCCCGCGCTTGTGGCGGCGCACTTCCTGCAATATCGAGAGCGGATTTCTGGCGATGGCCCCGCCGCTCAGACCCTGCACCTTCATCCCATTTTTCTCCAATGCACTGGTCAGTTCTTCTGGCGTGATGAACATCTCCCAAACATGGGCATCTTTGGGAAACAGTTTCGTAAATGAAAAATCCTGTAAGCCGAAGATGAAATTGACCTTACTTTTCGAGGTGCGGTTGATGGTATCGAACAGGAATAGTCCATTGGACTGCAGGACGCGCCCGACTTCAGCGATGACCCGCTCCCAATCAGGGATGTGTTCGAGCACATCGCAGCAACTGACCACCTCGAAGCTGCTCCCGTCTAATGGAAGCTGGGTGGCCGACCCGTTCTGGTACGCGATGGGCAAGCCTTCGGCCCGGGCATGAGCGCGCGCCACCGCCAATGACTCGTCTGAAAGATCGATCCCCGTCACTTGGCAGCCCATTTTAGCAAATTCCTCTGCCAGCACCCCGCCTCCGCAGCCGATGTCCAGCAGGCGGACTTGGCTCAGATCCGCACCGAAATGTTCCCGCAATGCATCCGCAAAATACGGCACCCGCCAGGGATTGACCATCACCTTGAGCAGGTGCAGGGTTCCGTTCTCATCCCACCAGGAATTGGCGAATTCGCTGTACATGTGGTTGTTGATCGATGGACTCATGAATTTTGTAAGGGAAGTATAAGGGATATTTTTTGGATAGTAAATATGGATGGTGAAGTGACAGTCATCTTTGCGGAACTTGCATCGCATTCCCGAAGGACACCGTCCGTGTACCTCATGTTGACGGGGCACGTGTTGATGGGGCACGAGCCGCGAGCACGTCGCCGTTCGTCGCGAGCGCCGAAGATGCTACGCGAGTGCGAAACGGCATCGGGCCGATGTGCGCTCGTTGCAGCGCAGTTGAGTATCCCCGAAGTGTAACGGGGGAAGGCTAGATGACTGTCACTTTTGCCAATATTATTTGACAAACGGAATGCTCAACGGATAGCGAACAGCTTTATCCGATAAGGCTCGCATGGCGTTGACCACGCCCTGGTAGGTGCAGAAGAGACCGATCAGGATCATAGGCAGGGGAGGCAGGATCATCAGCCAGTTCGCCAACTCCCCCGTTCCCATCCCGAGGTCACCCGTTATCACCAGTACCCCAGGGATGGACGCCAGGATGCAGCCAAACAGAAACAGTAGCAGTATCATCGTGATTTGGAAATTCAGCACAACATTTCCCTGTTTGTCGATTTTGTAAGACTGGTTCTTTTTCCAGGACCAGATTAGCAATGGAATTACGAGCAGTGGGATGATACTGCTCAGGTGCAAGGCGACCAGCCATAGGTTTTCGTTGCGGGTGTTTTCTTCCATGAAGTCGAAGTCCAGGGCCGTGCTCAGGCACTGCAGCGTATAAGCGCGCGGGTCCACTTCGCCGCCTTCAATGCGCTGGATAGTGCGCGCGCTGACTTCGCATTTTTCGGCCAGTTGCTCCTGGGTAAAGCCTTTTGTCTGGCGCAGTTCAGTAACTTTAAGTCCGAGATCGGGTTGGTTCATGGTTTTTCTCCTGTCTGAGTTCGACCCCCATGATAAGAAATTCCAGCTAAAAACACCATGTCGTGCGCACGACATTCGCACGACATTTCCATCATACAGGATTTTTGGGTTATTTTAGAAAGCAATACATCCCTTCTTCCTCGATATCGCGAACTGTTGTCTGGTTGTTATCGTGATAGACTACAATTATCTCATTCCAAAGAATTCTATTCCTCATGTCAAACCAAACATACCAAATCCCCTATAGCAAATCATCCCTGGAATTTCAACTGCTTCCTGGAATGCAAGCGACCATTGCCGTATCCCAACCGGCATCACCTGTATCTGAAGCACCTCTTGCTATCAAAGAAGCCCTTAACCATCCTGTGGGCAAGCCACCACTTCGTGAGATAACCAAAGCTGGGGACCGGGTTTGTATTGTGTTTACTGATATAACCCGTGCCAGCCCAGACCACCAATTAGTTCCGGCTCTCCTTCGAGAGTTAGAGATGGCGGGTGTGCGGGATGAAGACATCACGCTGCTGTGTGGCATTGGGATGCACCGCCCATCCACGAACGAAGAAAAAAACACGAAACTGGGAGCAGAGATCGTTGCCCAGTATAAAGTGATCGATAATGAACCCCAGAATCCCGGGGCTCTGGTGGATTTGGGCGTCACACCGGGTGGTGTTCCCATAGCGTTGCACCGTTCCGTCGTCGAAACGGACCTGTTGATTGCTACCGGTATCGTCGAGCCGCACCAGTATGCCGGGTACTCTGGTGGACGCAAGACGGTGGCTATCGGCGCTGCGGGGGAGGTGCTGATCGCGCATACCCACGGCCCGGCTTTTGTGGATCATCCGGGTACGCGCCTGGGACAGATCGAAGGCAACCCTTTCCACGAAGCAGTGACTGAAGTTGCTCGCCGGGCAAACTTACGTTTCATCCTGAACGTCGTCTTAGATGACCACAAACGCATCTTGCGCGTGACCGCCGGGGATCCGGAGTTGGCTTTTCAGGATTTGGTTACGTTTGCAAAGTCTGTATACGAAGTCCCCATCCATCAACAATACGATATTGCCATTGGCGGCGTAGGCTTTCCCAAAGATGTCAACCTCTATCAGGCCAGCCGCGCGCCCTCTTATTTGTTCTTTGCGCCCACCCCAGTTATCCGACCTGGCGGTTACTTTATCATTCCGGCGCGCTGTCAGGAGGGGGCCGGGGCCGGTGTGGGAGAACAACGCTTTCTTGCCGCCTTGCGCGATGCACCGAATGTCCAGTTCATTCTTGACGATGCCCGCAGAAATGGATATCCACCCGGGCAGCAACGTGCCTTTGTGATGGCCAAAGTGCTGGAAGAGTCGCATGTGGTCATCGTGGGCAGTGAGCACCCGGATTTAGTAGCGGTTTGCAAAATGATTCCGGCTGCGACCATGGAAGAAGCCCTGGTGCTGGCTGCTTCGAACCTTGGCTCGACTTGTGATGTATTGATCGTGCCTCACGCCATGCAGACTTTGCCCGTTTTGCAGCAATAAGCATAACGATAAAAACGGGGGAAAGCCCTGCAAGTTGGCCACCGTCCATCTCTTCCCCTGTTACGGCACAAACTGCAGACCGCCCTGTGAACCCAGGCAGGCAGCATCCGGCGGATTGAGTGGGTTATCTAAAAATGCCAACATGATCGAAAGCGCACAGTGTGAGGAGCGCGTCACCCAGTGACCGTTCCCCGGAAACTCATAGTAATACGATTTCGAAAGATGACTGGCTGTCATCTGACCCCATGCGGGCGGGGTAATGGGATCGAATTCCCCGGCCAGGATCAGGGTTGGGAAGTTGCTGGTAACCGGCTGGTTCTCGCGCGGGTTCGGAGCAACCCCGGCCCAATCCTGGCAGAAACTAAACAGGTATTGGACGCTCTGTGGGAAGAAGGCCGCAATGTCAGGTTGAACGCCCTGTGCGGCTGTAAAGGCGTCTTCCCCTGAATTGAAAGGAACTTCCTCCGCGCACTGCACGGAGGTACCCATTCCTAACGCGCTGGAAGTGTCAAAGTACAGGGATAGGCGATTCCGCAGAATCGAGTATTCTCCACTTTGAATTTGATAAATCATCCTGGGCATGCTGGCTGTTACGGCGGGATTGTACAAGCCGACGAACAAAACATCGATCAGAAGATCGCCGGTCAATAATACAGGATAATTAACTCCGCCCACGGAAAGTGACACCGTTATCGGATTGGCGTTCAATTGCGCGACCAGATTGTAGAAAACCGTGCGCAAATTGGGATAAGAAGCGCTGCAGGTTGGGTTGGCGGCGCAGTCGTCAAACAATACGTTGAAAGCTCGTTCGGCGTTGGGCGCCAGGGTTGTGTACAGGTTGACCTCCAGCGGGTAAGTCGAGTCGAGCACGGCACTGCGCACGGCTCCCGGATAATCGCGCATGACCGTCAGCGCCAGACGGGTTCCATATGAGTCGCCGTAGAGATTGAGTTGGTCATAACCCAGAGCCAGCCGCAAATCGTTGATATCCGCGGCGCTGGCGGCGCTGTTATAGGCCGAGAGATCAATGCCCTGTGCTGTCAAGCGGTCGCGGCAGCGCTGGAACGCATCCACGATGGCTTGAGACTCCTGCTCGCCTGAAAGATTTCCTGAGAGTATAGAAGGGGTCAGCGCGTTCCGTTCCGGGCAATCCAGGCGGGGGAGAGAATGTCCCGTGCCGCGCTGGTCGAAGAAGATGAAATCGCGCCGCTCAAGGACCATATCCAACCCCTGATTGAAGAGATAGCCAACCACATCCAGCGAAGAGGAGCCCGGCCCACCGGCCAGGTGCACGACCGGATTGAGTTCTGGCCCTTCGGCAATGCTCAAGAAAACGGCCACGTGCAGTTGGATAAGCGGGCTGATCGGTACACTCCGGTTCTCCGGCACGACCAGGTATCCACAGTAATGGCGATATCCCGCGGGAGCCGGGAAGGCACACTCTGCGGGATTGAAGACCGGCTGGTAGGCCTGGGTGGGTAAGGGAGAAGGGATTTCAGGCGTGAGAGTTGGAAAGAGTAGCTCAGGCTGAGTAGGGAGGGCAGTTGCGGGCCCTGAAGGCGTTTGGAATTCAGTGGTCGGAAAATTGCAGGCGAAGATGGAGAGCGATAAGGCCAGCAGGGCGTAAAGCCAACGGAAGCAATGATTATGATTGAAGGTCATTTTGTTTATAAAAACCTGACAGGTTTTTCCGTACTACTGTCCACTGATCGTGTGCGTGGATGAAGGCGAATATTGACGCTCGAATCGTGTAAACCTGTCAGGTTTAGTTTCATACTCTCAAAACCAAAGCCTATGAACGGATGCGCTTCATGCGCATGGCATACGCTTCGAACCCCTGACTCTCCCAAAAGCGGATACCAGCTTCATTCTCGATATCCACATTGAGCAGCACCTTACGCAGCCCGCGCGATCGAAACCAATCGTTGATGTAGTCCATCAGGGTTTTGCCAACCCCGCGTTGACAATACTCTCGTGAGACCAGGAACTGGGTAACATACCCGGCGCGCGTCCACTCAGGCATGATGGGATGCTCCGCCACGTCGAAAGCCAGCCCATAGCCGACCGGGACCTCGTCGACCCAGGCCAGGGCGAGCAGCATGTTCTCATCCTCCAGGCGATTTTTGATAAAGCTGGCGAATGGCTCGGGAGAGTCTTTATCGCCAAACTCAGCCCGTAGCGATAATATGGTCTCAAGCCAGTTTTGATCGGGATAGTTGAAGCGCGTGATGTGACAGTTCATATTTTTAGTATTCCATACAAATTGTTTTCATCAAACCCACCCCACCAGCTTACTATAAACCATCGCCATCAGTTCATAGGCATAGAGTGTGAAACGCGACTGGGTTTGGAACCATTTGTAGCCGTAGGCCGGTTCGCCACTGGAATAGACCGAGAGCCAATAGAAGTTGTTCCAGCCCATTTTGCGGGCGGTGGCGACGGCGCGGCGTGTATACAGGTCGAGGGTCACCAAAGTGGGTTGCCGAAAGTTTCTTTGCTTTATGATTTCCCAGGCGTAATACAGATTCTCGTATGTATTCAGGGATTGATCTTCTTCAATGACATTCTCTGCGGGAACCCCCAGGGTAGCAGCATAGTCTGCCATCACGCTGGCGTTAGAAAGGCCTAGATTTTGGTTGTCGCCGGTGCACATGATGAGTGATGAATCCGGGAAACGCTTCCACCACTCAGCGGCCAGCTCGATCTGGGCTTTGGTTGGGCGAGTGGGTGTGGAATGATCTTTCAGCGCATAGGAAGGGATGACGAAGCAATCCGGTTCAGCGGGCGGGTTATCGGGGATGGTCCATTGGTTTTCGAAGGGGAATTTCATGGCTGAAATATAGCCAATGATGGGATTTGGGTCAAGCGGATGACGTATGTGGAATGTCCCGAAATTCACCACTGAGTCCACCGAGAACACAGAGAATTTCTTTTCAGTGGACTCAGCCCGGCTTAGCTTACCTGGCTTACGGGCTTCTATTGCCCGACACCTTGAAAGAATTCAGCGCAGGCAGAATTGAGAGGCGCATCCGCTGCCCGGGCAAACCCTTTCGCAATCAGTTCATAGTTGATGAAAGTATCCCCAATCAACACATAGCGCAACAAACGTCCGCGTGCATCTTGATCGGTTTGATCGGGAATCAGCGTGACATCCTTTCGATAAACCAGATCCGCGTTTTTGAACGCCGCTTCAGTTCCTTCTGGGTCGCTCATATTAGGAACATCGATCCCAATATAGCGGACGACATACACATATTCACCGATGAGCACTTTGACCGTATTCCCATCGATGATTTCCACCACTCTTCCCGTCTGGGATGGATTGTCGGGGATGCAGGCTGGGAGGTCTGTAAGTTCCGCTGTGCTTGTGCTTTGTTCAGAGGAGACGGGTGTGTTAGCGGACCCCGTTGGGGTCCGCGTGGCGAGTGCTGCTCTGGGTGTCGGGAGATACAATTCTCTTGTCGGCTTGGGGGACGGTGTTGGAGACTGAATCGGAGCAGCAACTTCTGCCGGTGTTTCCAAATTTGAACCCAGCATATCCTCTTTGGCTAGACCACCTCTAAACATCCCAAATCCAATAAATATCAACACAACCGCTAACAGGGGCAATCCCAGAATAAACATACTTTTATTCCACGAAGCGACCCCATTTTGCCTGGATTCTTCGCGCGCTTTGCGTTTTCGGTAATACTCGAATGCCTGCTGCGCATCTTGCTCCCGACCGATCTGACTGAGAGCCTCCCCGAGAACGCTCCAGGCCTCCACCGCACCCGGATACTTCCAGGTAATGGCTTGCAGGTCCCGGATAACTGTCCCGATATTTTTCTCATCCCAGACCAGATGGTTATAGGCGTGGAACGCTTCAGACAAATCTTCGCGTTTAAGCGCCTCACGGGCATGGATGAGAACCGGGTCAAGGTCAGACTCTTCGGGCAAAGACTCAACCTTCGGGCTGCGGATGGTTGGAGAAACGAGCATCTGTGACTGCATCCGGGAACGTTGCCCAAACCATTTGGCAAAAAAGGATGATTTGCTTTTTCTCCGTCTTCTCATTGACACTCGGGGATCGAAAAGATCTCGTAAGCCATCTCCAACCATACTCCAGGCAATGGTGAACAAAGCGATGACTGAAATAGCGGGGATATAGGTGTACCAGTACAAAAAAGGTTGGCTGGGAGGACCCACAATCCAATCACGCGATTCGCTCAGGATCTGTCCCCAGTCTGCCACCAGGCCATAAGGATATCTTCCAATCAGACCAATGAAATAGAATAAGGAAACAACTGCAACCATGCCGCCAATATCCGATGCCATGAGAACAAAGAGGCCTTTAATCCCATTCGGCAGGATATGCTTGAAGATGACTCGCCTGTTTGGAGCCCCGACTGATTTTGCAGCCTGGACGTATTCCCTTTCGCGTTCGGAGATTACATTGGCGCGAATCAAACGTGCATATTGCATCCACCCAAAGAGAATCAAAGCCAGGACGATAATGAATACGTTCCTGTTCTCGTTCTGTAACAAGGTAGTTGGATCTGAAAATCCACCTCCCGGACTAAAGAAGGGAATGGCCAGTTCGCCAAATAGGGCGAACATGAGCGCCGCTGCAGCGATCGTTGGCATTGACATGAATGCATCGGTAAAGCGCATGATCAAATTGCTGAGGAGACCTTTGTAATATCCACTGATCAACCCCAAAATGATACCAATCAAGGCCCGCCCCAGAGTGATCGAGATGCCTATGATAAATGCCCGGCGTGTTCCCCAGACCAGGCCATAATAGATATCGTACTGGTCGGGCAGCGTGCCGAATGGATGGTCAGGGTTGGGAGGCAGAGGATAGTCTTTAAATCCATCCCGCGGCATAATGTAAGTGAGTTCCGGAAAATCTCCCCTAGGTGGGGAAAGAACCGGGGCCATGATCGCAATGCCTAAAAACCCGAGAATCATAAAAAGTCCAAAGACCAATTCGAAGTTCTGAAGTTTAACTTTACGTTTGTTGTTCATCGCTGGTTGGTAACCGTTCCAACGCTTTAGTCGATGGATACGCGCGGATCTATGACCGCAAAAAGAATATCGGAGACCAGACTGGCAAGCAAGGAAACCACACTACTGAGCAGGATAAACCCAATCGCTGCCGGCGCGTCGAAATTCTGGATCGCTTCGATCGCCCATCTGCCGACACCGTTGAAGTTGAATAGCACCTCCACAACAATGATATTTCCAAACAACATGGCTGTTGCAACACCCGCGCTTGCGATGACCGGCAACAGCGCATTCCGATAGATATGAGCCCGTAGAATGTTGTTTTCCGATAAGCCCTTAGACCTGGCGGTTGTGACATAATCTTGCATTAATTCTTCCAATAATGAGGAGCGCATGATGCGCACAAATAAGGCCCATTGAAAAACTGCCAGCGTGATCCCTGGTAACATCAGGTGCCTGATCGCGTCCCAGGTAACTTCAGGATTATGGTTCAAGATTCCATCGAGGATCAAAAACCCTGTAATGCTTTGGAAATTCTCTGAGCTTACAATCGTGTTTACAGCATAGCTCAGACGTTCCGGCGGAAACCAACCCAACCAGGCATAGAAGATGGTCATGAAGATGAGCCCAAATATATAATTGGGAATCGCCCAGCCAACAAAAGCGGACAAACGCACTGCGTAATCGGAAAGGCGATTTTTCCTTACGGCGGCTAAACCTCCCAGGAGAATGGCAAGCAACACGGAAGGTATCATCGCGAAGATTCCCAGCTCAATGGAAGCCGGTAGACGATGGAGCAATCCTTCCAAAACCGGTTGGCGCCAGGAAGATGAAAATCCCCAATCACCCCGGAATAAGTTTTGAATCCAATTCGAGTATTGAACATAGAACGGATCATTCAGCCCGTAACGTTCTATCGTAACTTGTACAAGCCTTTCGTATTCTTCTACTGTTATGTGGGGGTTTACAGATGGAATATAAACTTCAGCGCGTCTCTCAGCTGGTAATTGTAATAAAAGAAAAAAGAGAATCGCGGTAACCAGGAACATGACAAAAGGTAAAACCAATAATCTGCGGAGAATGTAGGTTAGCAAAGTCGCCTCTTTTTAACATTGCTTTTTGTGACTCTTTTACTTGTATTTTACAACACTATCGGAGGATGGTTATTAATACCAGAGAACCGTTTTTTGTAAATTTGACCGATATTTCAGGGTAAATGAAATGCTCACCTTCGTCCTTGCACACATCTCTCGTAAATCGGATAAAATAAATCTGTAATCACCTTTGTAGTAGCGACTTCCCCTCAGCACCTTCCGCCGGGACAGGTGCAGTCGCTTATAAATGACTAAAGTCGTTACTACCTTTTTATCAGGCAAGGAGAGCAAAATGGCGAAACCGGTCTACTTCCAGTGGCAGAACGAGATTTTGTGCAAAACCATCTATCCCATGCGTTTGGAAAAACTACGTGATTTTTTGGTTTACTTCCAGGAGGTCGCTGTATGGGCAGAGTATAAAGAGAAGTCCCTGGATGAGATACCGGAGCAGGTGCGGGCGTATGAAGAAGCGCAGTCAGCCACCCTGGTTCGGGCAGCAGAAACTTACAATTCCTTACGCGAGTATTTCCTGACCGAAGATGCCACGTCCCTCCTTGAGAAAAAATATAGCCAGCCCGACCCGGACGAAATCCTCGAAGTCAACAACCTGCACGCCACTTTCCGCTCCTACTTTCCCAAATACGACGATGTTCGCAAAGAGAGATATTTTGTGTCCCAGCGTATTGCCGCCTGGAAAGTACGCCGTCAGAGCCTGCAGCGGCGCATCAGCAGCCAGCAGCGCCGTGTGGACAGCATCCAACCCGATCATCCCAAACGCCCGGAAGAGGAAGAGAAATTGGATCGCCTGCAATCCGTCACGCTGGCCATGCTGGATGATGAACTTGATCAACTGATCGCCTTTGAAGAAGCCATTGGGAACATCGAAGCGCGCAAACTCGAACTCGACAGAACCAGGAAAAATCTCCTGCGCCGTAAAAATGAGCTTGCCCGCCAGTTGAATGGGCTACAGGCGCGTATCACGCCGCTCGAGACCAAAAAGGATGAACTTAGCGCCGAACAGACACGTTTACAGAATCCCCCGGATAGGAACGCGCTCGAAGCCTATTTCCTGAACGAAGATGTCAGTGAGCCTGTGCGTGCGGAATATCCTGAGATCGACACATCCACGCTGGACACCATCAACGCCATCCATAAGGAATTCGCCCAGAATTACGCCTATGCCAAAAGTCTGGACGGAAAAGCGGGCACGGCCCGCACGTACTATTGGCGCATGCGGGAAGTGCAACGGACTACGCAAAGGGAAGTGGCCAAACTGGAAGCCGACCTACGCAACATGCCCCCAAACTGGTCGCATCGAGCGGAACGTGAAGCTGCCCTCGTTAACAAACGGGATACCAGCCTGCCGGTCATCACCGCTGAACTAAACAAGCTGATGGATTTCCAGGCCGCGCTGCTCAATGCCCAGAAATCGGAAGCCGAGATCAAATCCATGCTGGATGCCAAGGCAAAAGAACTGGCTGGTGTTGAGGAAAATCTGTCAGAACTTCAAAGCCAGGCCGCAGAACTACAAACCGAACTCGACGAAATTGAAGCCAAACTGGCCGTCCCCGAGGAGGAGAAACTGGTAAAGTACACTCCTGAGAAGCCGGTCACGGTCAGGGACATCGCCCTCTGGAAAGCGCAAGCTTACGAAGAATCGCTTGAAAATAAAAACCAGTACGAACTGCTGGATGAAATCCACCAGCGTTTCATGCGCGAACCTGAGCGCTACCCGCTCTGGCTGCAGTACATGGTGGTCCATTTTTCGGGTATGCGTTATGCCAGCGCACACGGTTCCTGGGCCGACCCCAAAGACCTGCTGGTGCGCCTGCGCGAGCCAGATGTTGAAGAAGAAGTCAAAAATATGGACGATGAGACGGTTGCCAGAGAATGCGCTGAACGGGTCGCGGCCTATGAAGGTAACGCTACCCCACGCCCCAAACTGTCTGATGCCACCGAAAAAGAGTGGACACAGAAGATCGGCTGGTACCTGCCCAATCTCAAATCCAACAGCCCAAGCTGGCGACGGCGTGGGTTGATGGACATGCGCAAGGCCGAGCAAGCCTACGAGATCATGAGCATGCCCACGCAGGAAGCGCTGGATGCACTTTTAGCAATGAAAGACCAGTTCCCGGCCTGGGCCTGGAAGTTGATCGTCAAGCTCACGCCGCTGCGCCTGACAGAAGTCACGGATCCCGGCTGGGAGAAACTCACCCCCGCTGAGGAACAGGAGAGCTATTCGCACGAGAACTATCCCATGCGCCGGCTGATCGACGAATGGGCCAACTTTGACGCCACCGCCTGGCGCGCGGAGCACGGACGTACGCATGAACTGATCGTCACGCGCGCGGTCTGCAATGAGACCGCCGAGCACATCCAGCATCTGCGCGGGCGCCTGCCTCCCGGTGGGCTGACGCCCAAGCCCGGCTGGTACCGGAAGAACGAAAAAGAAGATATTATTCATGGAAACCCAGAGCCGTACTATGTCAAGGCCAACACTGCCGAGCAGTACACACCGGGTGCCAGCGTGCTGTGGCTGCGTTTCGTGAACAGTATGCCCAACCCCTGGCAGGTGGCCAAACCGGTCGAGACCAAAGATAAGGTTGGCTTGCTTCCGGGCACTTTCATGCGTGGCAAGGGAGAGGGCGGCAAGAACGATTCAAGTTGGAAATACAAAATGGCCGAGGTGACCACGCGTGAGCGCTTCTTGTACGCTCAGGATGCCAAAGGACATAAGGGTGGCCGGAAAACCAAGCAGCAGCAGTTCCTGCGCTGGATCCATGAAGCCACCGTGGTCGAGGTGGCCGAAACCGCCGAAGGGACGATGGTCATTACCTACGAAACCGCCCTGCCGGATGATTACAAAGGCACTTCCTCCATCGGGATATTCAAGAAACCGCTCCGATACTTCCTGGCCGATTTCATGGTCGAAGGCAATGAAGACACTTACAACCGATCCTTTGTAGGCTACGTGCCGGAAGGGGATGTGCCCGTGGAGCATCTCCATAAGATGCTGGATTGGGAGAAAATATTTCGGAAATAGGGCGCTGAGCGGAGACCGTAGGTCGCGGTCGCATCGTCCCTGAAGAGGGAAGCGCGACTTTTTATATTAGCCCTTCGGCTTCGCCGCGCTTCACTCAGGGACACAAGAAAATCATGCCCATCCTCCTAGATCCCGAAGGTATCGAAACAAACGCGCTTTTTAACCTGCCCGTCGCTTGGACGGATATCTCTGTGTTGGAGATCGGTTCTGGTGATGGCCGCCTGACCTGGCGCTACGCCGACAAAGTGAAACGAGTTGTCGCCATTGAACCTGACACGGAGAAACACAAACTCGCATTGGACAATCGCCCACGTGGCATGGAACATGTCGAATTCCTTAACCTTGGATTGGATGAGTTTGTAAAGCGGAACAAAGAGCGCTTTGATCTTGCCATCCTTTCCTGGTCGCTGTGATGAATGCAACCCGAGAGCATGGTGCATGCTCTGGAACAAATCCATGATTTACTAAACCCAGGTGGGCAACTGATCGATATCCATCCCAACGGCGAACTGGTCGAGTTCTATTATGCCCTGGGGGACGATGAACATTTCCTCGGCTACATGCAGGAAACGGACGATTACATCGAATATCGTCAATCCGATGAAGCCCTTCAAACCGTAATCAACAGAAAACTGTTCCATCTGGATGTGGCAGGGGAATTTGATTTCCGCACTTACACGGATTCATTCCGAGAAATGCAAGCGTTCCTGGAAGATAACTGGAGTGATGCCTTCATCACGGATGAGGTGGTTGCCAGGGCTGTGGTGTTAGAAAACAAACATAGGGAATTCAAGACAATCCTGCGCGAGCAGGTGAAGATCGGGTTATTGAAGGCCTTGTAAATAAGTACGAATGAAACCTATCTAGAGGAGACCCTTCGACCTCAGCTTAAAATCACGCTTCGACTGGGTCCAGCGCGATAGCTCAGTATCTCCTCTAGACCAAGTTTACGGGCTGGCAAAATCGACTGTGAAATAGCCCCCGAACGAACTCGAAGAAAGATATGCATACCCGATGCCCATCTCGGTCGACTTGGTACTCAAAATGGCATCACGGTGCAGCTTGTCGCTCATCCACCAGTTGAACGCGGTTTGCGGACCGCCGCCTGCGTAGATGATCTCTTCGGAATAGGAGGGGGTATATCCTGCCTTCACGATACGCGTATGAACATACGATCCGTCCGAACCCGTGTGACTGAGCATGCTATTGCACGCCATGTCAGCAGCGTGGTTTTGGGCGGCGGTTGTCAGCGCAGACTTGATCGTCAGGACGGGCAGATCATTCTTCTGGCGCTCGACATTGATCAGCGATTCGATCTGGCTTACGTAACCCGCGTTCCCGATGAACTCGCAGTTGCCTGACGAAGTGGTGATGCTCCCGGATGTGCTCACAGAGCTTGAACTCCCGCCCGACGAGGAGGTCGGCGCCGTGGTCGGATCCCCGACGATGATCTTGAGCCAGAAAGTCTTTTCGGTGCCAACGTTGATCGACTCGCCCTGGCTGTCTTTTAAGGTGAAATACCCGGAGTAGGAACCATCGGCTGTTGGGGCAGTCAGGTCCAGGGAAACATCGACGGTGTCACCAGCGACTGTATCAGGGATTGGCGCGGAATCAGGTGCGCCCATGCGGTCACCCGTCAGGAAGTTGATGGTATATCCACTCCAATGGCAGGTGCCGGTGTTTTTGAAGCGCCAGGTTTTGGTGAATTCTTCACCTGCTGGTAGGCGCGTGTCATCAGGGATAGTGACATCATCGAGCAGCACGGCCTGCACTTTGCAATCCGGTGGGGCAGTGGGAACTTGTGTACTTGGCGTTCCGGTTATGGCTGTTGGAAGGGGAATCTCCGGGGTGACCGTTGAGGGCAGGACCAGCGCTTTTGTCGGTGGCAGGGTGGAGGTCACGAACTGAGCCGGGGCAGTAGGGGTGGGAGTGACCGATGAAACGGAAATGCACCCGGTCAGGAACAGACCGGTCACGATCGCAAGGATCCTAAGGTGTAGTTGGCCAGCCGATTTAGAGCGCGGTTGCAGCACAGGTGAGAAAATCATCAAAATCTTATTCATAAATGGGATTGTACTGTGGAATCAGCAGCCGGTGCAGGATACCCGCACCGGCTGTTGGGTACATTCAAAAAGGATTAGGGTGTAGCGAAGACGACCACATAATATCCGAAGTTGTCAAAGAAGGCGTAGCCGACACCAATTTCAGTGTACTCGGTGCTTATCAGGTTCAAGTTGTGGTTGGGATCGGTTTTGTCATTCTTCCACCAGATGACGGCGCCATCCGGCGTGAGGGGTGGGTAACTGCCATACACATTTTCGGTGACAAACGAGGCCACATACCCACTGGTTGCAACGCGCGTTTGTGGGGTGGACCCGTCAGAACCAGTGTGAACGAAAAGGTTATTGCAGGCCATATCGTTGGCGTGAGCCTGGGCTGCCTCCCTCAACTGCGGGTTGACAGTATAAGCAGCCAGGTTGTCTTCGGCGCGGTAGGCATTGATCGCAGCAGCTACCTGGTCTGTCCTGGGCGCATCCGTTGTAAAGGCACAGGTGACATTAGCATAACCATCCGCACTTGAACTGCTGGAACTGCTGGACGGAGTGCCGCTGGTTAAACTGGAGACGCCTCCCGTAGCTGTTCCGGAGGTTGTGGTGGGAGCTCCTGTAGGTGCGCTGCTTACATTGATGATCAGCCACAGGCGGGAATCTTCATCAACTTGCATGATCAGGTCTTCAGGATTTTTGATGACGAAATTACCGCGATAGGAACCCGGAACACTGGGTGCGACCAGGTCAACGGAGATGTCCGCTGTTTCTCCGGGATTGGTGACCGGCAGCGGCACAGATGCTGGTGCGCTCATAGCATTTTCAGAGTAGTGCTGAAGTGTGTAACCCGACCACCAGATGCATGTACCGGTATTCTGAACGCGCCAGGTTTTTGTGAAAGCCTCACCGGCCGTCAGGTTGCTGTTATCTGGGATGGTTACATCACTGACAAACGAAGCCTGATTTACACAGTCTGCTGCATTCTCGGGCACGAAGTCTGTTGGAGTGGAAGAAGGAGGAAGAGTAGCCGTTGCTTCCGGTTCTCCGGCATCAGGAGTGGCTTCCTCGGTGGCCGTGTTTGTAGGGGGCGGTGCAGTAGTAGCTGGGGCTAAAGTTGGTGTTTCAGTAGCCTGCGCCGCTTGCCCTCCGCAAGCAGACAAAACGATTCCTGTCAGTAAAATGATAGAGAGCGTTTTCTTCGACATGTTGGACTCCTTTGTACAGGCTCATCATCGGTTGGATAAACAGATTATAGATGATTTTCCAAGCCACGTGTACCGGATAGTTCGTTCAATTATCCGATAAAGACATTAAATGATTCTGAATATCAGAACATCATCATCTGACCCCGGGTTTGCTCCACCGGATCGCTTACAAGCTGTTCTTCGAATGTTTGCCGGGTCAAGACCGGAATCTCTGCCAGCGCGCGCATCAGGCGGAACTTGACGATGCTCCAACCTTCCAAACGCTGGCGCAGTTTTGGATCACGCTTTTCCTTATAGGCCAGCAATCCAGCACGACCACCAGGCAACACCAGCATACATTTCTCCAATGGATATTGATTTTCTGCCAGAATGCGTCCGGTCACTGCTGAAACAATCAGATAGAACACACGCACGGATTTTTCCTTTTCTTTCCAGACGCAGGCATTCTTACCGAACCTCCCTGTAGAATAATCCAAGCGTTTCCCGATTGTTTCAATTAAGTCCGTCATCTGTTCCAACTCAGCCCGGCGCTGGGAGGCGCTGTCTTCCTCGCGTAAGCGCCAGCGGTCGTCTTCTAGCACGCAGTACGATTCAAGCACAGCCCCAACCAATGCTTTGGAAGGCGTCAGCAGGCCGGGAAATTCCGGATAAATCCCCTGCTCAAGTTCCAGGGATGTGCTGGATGGATGCTTCTGCAAGAATGACACCACCGCCCGTTCCACCCGATCAGCCAGCGGCTCGGCGCGTTCTTCCTCGGATTTCAAATCCCACAATCCAACCTCCAGGCTGCGTTCCTCCGAATCCATTCTTTCCATACGGTTATCAGTCCGGATCGCCTGCTGGATATTTGACCCTACCTCACGCAGCGCTTCGTCGAAATCTTGTTCCGAGCGCATCAAACTATGACCCCGGGCCTGCTCGGCGAGCCCCGCGGCATGCAACTGGAGATAGACAGCCGGTTCCCCCAACTTCTTCAAGTGCGCGTGCATCGCTTCGCGGATGGCCTTCAGGCTGACAATATCCTTCTCAAGGTGTAACCGCTCCCCGCGCTGCCACAGCAACTGGATGGGATCATGGGCCGTGCGCATGGCCTGGGCATGCAGTTCAAAACCAGCAGTACTGGCCGCCGTCAGCGTAGCGGACATGAATCCTGGTTCGGCTTCCGCCAACAGGCCAAAGAAGGGCGTGCTGAGCGGTAGGAGATCAAAGACGTGATGCAGCGCTGCATGTAGTGCGGTGGCCTGCCAGCCCCAATCGTAACGACGACGACGCAGCGCCACTTTGAACGGTTCGGCGGCTTCCCGTCCCCACAACCAGCCGGCCCACAGCGCGGAAAGCGTCCAGAAAGCCTGATTGGGACGCGGGATAACACCGATCACGGCCTGGACAGGTGCACTTTTGACGACTTCCGCCAGATCTTTGATGCGGCCTTCGTAGAGCAGGATTCCGCCGCTCTCGGGCACTTTCTCACCTTTATCGGACCAGTACAGACAGGGCACAGGCTCGCCGGTCCCTGCCCATAGAGGGATAGCTTCTTCCAACGCCAGCCAGATATTGCCTTCTCGGAATTGAGAGGGCGTGGAAAGTTGCTTGGGCCTGGACCTTCCGATGGGGTGCCCCCAGAGCGTATTACCCTGGTCACAGGCGGACAGCATCAGAGCGATCAGCGCGCGACGGCGTGTTTCGGAGACTTGCAAACCGTCGAGCCGGTTGATAAGCGTCGCCAACGCGTTGATTGTACGCGGCAGATAGTGCCGGATGGCCTCTTCTGCATATTCGCGGTCGGGATCATCCAATGGCGCAACCCGTTCGAGCACCCGGGCGCGTGCCAGCCCGGCGGATTTGGCAATCTCAGCAGCGCGCTCCAGATCCTCTGGGGTGACCGGCTTTTCGCCGCTTTCGCTACAATCTTCGCATTCGTAAACGCGTCCATACGGGGTATCTTCCCCCTTGCGCCACAAAAATGCCTGGGCTGGAACATATTGTTCGCAAGACGAACAGGCTGTCAGGTACAGGCCTTGCAGATGCTCTTCGAGCTTTTCCTCGCCCTTGCGCGATACGGCCAGGTCTGCCAGGGCAGCTTTGAATTCTGACTCCGGCAGGGAGGCTGCCCCCATCTCGAGCATGAAGCGTGTGATTGGATTGTTGGCCGCTACTAGTACGCGATACCCGGCGCGCGCTGCCTCCAGTGAGAACTGCGGCGCTGTCCCGAACGGATCCAGCAGCCAATCGCCCGGTTCTACATTCTTCTCCAGCCAGGCCGATATAACGCCCTCTTCCAGCGGCGGCAGGAAACGTGCTAACGGGCCCGGATTGTCTGGTCTGGTACCTGGAATGAGAGAAAAAGTGTCCACTTAAAGATAGTATACAGTTCTCTGAAGAAAAAAAGCAAGCAAATTTTCTGGGTGTATCTTATTTATGTTTCGCTAAGGATTTACCTGACATCACCTGCGGTATAATCGCCGTGCTATGCCGCGACGAAAGAAACCCGAGGACCTTTCCGTCGAAGAACTGCGCCGCCTGTTGATCGAGAAGCGGCGCGGTGTCCGTCGTGAACGGTTGGAACACTTTCGCAGGACGGGCCGCGTGGTAGAAGATGTTGCTCCGCCACAATCCACTGAAGCGGTGGATGAGCCCCCGTCTGCTCCGGTGGTGGATACGGCTGAGGGGACGGAGGCAGCCGAAAGTCCGAGGAAGAAGCGGCGCGGATTTGCGGATCGCCTGCTGCTGGCTGTAGAAGTCCTGGCTGTCGTGGGGCTGGTCGGTGTGCTGCTGAATGGATTTGGCCTGCTGCGCAGCTTGAACGCAGAAGTAGCCGCGGCGCTCAATCCGGACACGCCTACGCCCACCCCACTGGTCATGGCTGTTGTGCTGCCCTCCGGTCACGTTCCCCCGGATGAACAGGGAAACACGCGCCCCAACGAGGCCGAAATTCCTGAGCATCTGCGCCCGATGGTGCAGTCGCTGGCGAACATCCCGATCCCCACGCCCGCCCCCGACCAGGCTGTGCGTCTGCAAATCCCGCGTTTGAACGTGGACGCGCCGGTGGTACAGGGGGATGGTTGGGAGCAGTTGAAAAAAGGCGTCGGGCAGCACATCGGCTCAGCCAATCCTGGCCAAAATGGCAATGTAGTGCTGACGGCGCATAACGATGTGTACGGCGAGTTGTTCCGCCATCTGGATCAACTTGAAGCGGGTGATAACGTCATCGTGTACACTCAGCAGCGGCAGCACGTATATATAGTGGATCGCACCGTGATCGTCGAACCGACCGCGGTGGAAGTGATGGCTCCCACAGGCAGCCCGACGGTCACACTGATCTCGTGTTATCCTTATCTTGTAGATAGCCAGCGCATTGTGGTATTCGCGCGGTTACAAAATTAATTGTTTTACAGGCGGTATACTCCATGTGGGGTACCTTCACACCGCTGATAATTAGGAGTTAGAAATGGCAAAAAGAACCAAACGACAGGTCAACAGACGCTCGACAAAAGTTTCCTCTTTACGCGGTGACGAATTCAATCCCGATTACACCGCCGTAAAGAAAGACTTGAAAACAATCGGAACGCTGGCGAGCTTTTTCGTGGTTGTCCTGGTTGTCCTGTCTTTTATCCTTCGATAATACTCATCCCAGAACTACGGAGCACGCAGAAATTCGATTGAATAGCTACAGGAACTTCTGGTTCTTCGTAATCTCATGGAATTAGTGGTATAGGAGAAACCCATGCCCCGCATGTTTGTCCCCGGCC
Source organism: Anaerolineales bacterium (assembly GCA_050115035.1). Taxonomy (GTDB): domain Bacteria; phylum Chloroflexota; class Anaerolineae; order Anaerolineales; family Villigracilaceae; genus JAABUE01. The sequence goes on from JASFRG010000015.1 coordinate 23,877, forward strand.
CGGTAGATGTCGATGACGAAGTCCTTCAGGCACAGGCGCAGCCTATGCTGCCGCACCGCAGCAAGGAGTTCGAAGAGATTTTCCACCGCGCATCTGAAAAAGCCCAAAAACTCTTTCTCACCCAAAACCGCGTTTTCCTGAGCGCTTCTTCCGGGACTGGATTCCAGGAAGCTGCTATCCGCAACCTGGTAGATAAAATAGTGCTCTCCTGCGTCAATGGTGCTTTTGCGGACCGCTGGTATGACGTGGCTGTTGCGAACGGGAAAGATGTGCAGAAGTTGGAATTTGAATGGGACCAACCGGTCGATCCGGAGCGTGTAGCTGCTGCCGTCAAAAACGGCGGATCCGAAGCCCTGACCATCGTCCATAACGAAACCTCTACCGGGATGCAAAATCCCGTCAAGGAGGTGGCTGAGGCCGTCCGCGCAGTTGCGCCGGATACGCTTATTCTCGTAGATGCGGTCTCCTCGCTCAGTGGCGCCAGAATCGAAACCGATGCCTGGGGTCTGGACATGGTGCTGACCTCCTCACAGAAAGCTCTTGCGTTACCACCTGGGCTGGCGCTAGCCGCCGTCTCTAACCGTGCGCTGGAAAAAGCCAAAACGGTGGAAAACCGCGGTTGGTACTTTGACCTGCTGCGCCTGGAAAAGCACCGGGTCAAAGATTCCTCCCCGGCCACTCCGGCCATGTCACTCGTCTTCGCGTTGGATCGACAACTCGATCGCATTTTTGACGAAGGCCTGGAAAACCGTTTCGCGCGTCACTCGGGGATGGCGAAGCACGTCCACGAGTGGGCTGAGGCGCATGATTTATCCATGTATGCGCCTGAAGGCTTCCGCTCAAAGACGGTCACCACCATCAAAAATGATCGTAACATCGACATTGCGGATTTGAATGCCTTCCTGAAAGAACACAGCATGCGCATCGCGAATGGCTATGGCCCGTTGAAGAACATCACCTTCCGCATTGCGCATATGGGAGAGATCCAGATCAGTGACCTGGACGAATTGTTCGCTGCGATGGAAGAGTATCTTTCGTAAGGGCGGATCGCGATCCGCCTCAACGGTATCATGAAATCCACCTTCGACGTCATCCTCCTCATCGGTCGTCCAGCCTCCGGCAAAAGCGAGATTATCCATTTCCTGAAGAATCTGTCGGATGATGCACGCCGCGAGCGTTTTCATATTGCAGATCTCGAAGTCTACGATGACTTCCCCATGCTTTGGGCCTGGTTTGAGGAAGACAACCTTCTGAGTGAAAAGTTCGGTTTGCCGCGTTTGTATAGCGACGGAAAGGGATATTTCAAATTCCCAGAACTCTGGCATCTGCTGATCGAACGCCTGAGTTTGGACTACGGAAAACTCGTCCGTGACGACCCTTCCTACCACGAGCACACTACTTGCATGATCGAATTCTCACGCGGCGCCGAACACGGTGGCTATGCCGAAGCCTTCCAGCACTTATCCGATGAAGTGCTGGAACATGCTGCGCTCATGTATGTGCGTGTTCCCTTCGATGAGTCTCTGCGTAAGAATCGTCGTCGCTTCAACCCCGATAAGCCGGATAGCATCCTCGAGCACGGTCTCTCCGATGAGAAGATGAGACGTCTCTATCAGGAAGATGACTTTGCTGCTGTTGCTCCTGGCGACTCCGGACAGGTAGAGATTCGCAATCTGCATGTACCATTCATCGTTTTCCCCAATGAAGATGATGTTACCACCGACAAGCCCGATCAACTGGCCGCGCGGCTCGAATCCGTGCTGGGGGAGTTGTGGGATATGTACAGCAAAAAGCAAGTTCAAAAGGCCGCTTCCGAGTTGGTAACTGATTACGAAACCGATGATGGTTTGCGTGCGTTTTCGGATTTAGATGGGGATGATTTTCTCGATGATGTCGGTGAAGCCTGATCGATAATGTAATGCACAGTAAATCTTCAACAGTTGATATCCAACTCGACAAATTCACCTATGGCGGCGATGTAATGGGTCGCCTTCCAGATGGCCGTGCCGTCTTTGTCCCCTTTGGGCTGCCGGGGGAGCAGGTGCGGATTCTTCTCGTGTATGAAAAGAAAAATTTCGCGCGCGCGGAACTGCTTGAAGTTTTGGAACCTTCGCCTCAACGGATAAAAGCCAGATGCATACATTTTGGTGAGTGTGGAGGCTGTCATTATCAACACTTGCCTTATGAAGCCCAACTCAAAGCAAAAACCGAAATCCTACGAGATCAATTGCAGCGCATTGGCAAGATCGAGAACCCTTCGGTCCAGCCGATGGTGGGCTGCCCGCACCCCTGGAATTATCGCAACCATGTGCAGTTCCATCTGACAGGTGACGGCAGATTAGGATATGTGGGAGCAGATGGACATACGCTCATCCCGATCACAGAATGTCATTTGCCGAATGAATCCATCGATGCTGTTTGGCCGCAACTGGAGTTTGAAGCGAACACCCCAATCGAACGTGTATCCCTCCGCACAGGTGCAGACGACGACCTGATGCTTATCCTCGAATCGGATGAAATCGAAGCCCCCGAACTGGAACTCGAAGCCGGGATTTCCGTTGTGCATTTGACGGAAGAAGATGCGCTGGTGATGGCAGGGGAAGATCATATTGCTATGCAAGTGCTGGATCGGACGTTCTATGTCTCGGCGGGATCGTTCTTCCAGGTCAATACGGTAATGGCAGAAAAGATGGTGGAACACCTTCTGGAAAACTTATCGTTACCCACCAAAACCATTCTGGACGTCTATTGTGGTGCAGGATTATTCAGCGCATTCCTGGCGCCTAAATGTGAGCGTTTGATCGGGATCGAGGCATCCCCGTCCGCATGTGAGGATTTCGCCGTAAATCTGGACGAGTTTGACCACGTAGAGCTTTATGAGGGAGCGGCCGAGGATGTGTTGCCGTCTCTTGTAAGTCGGATTGCCAATCCGAATTACATTTTGCTCGATCCGCCACGCTCGGGTGTTGACAAAGTTGCTTTGGACGGAATCCGTGAGCTTGCCCCACCGTTGATCGCCTACGTTTCTTGCGACCCGTCCACGTTGGCGCGCGATGCGGCCAGGTTGGTTGCCGGAGGCTATCGTCTGGTGGACGTCACACCATTTGATATGTTCCCGCAGACCTACCACATCGAATCAATTTCCCTGTTCGAGCTTGATTCCATAAACCTTCAATAAATATGGAGCCCCCCTTATTTTCGGTATTCCTATACAAATTGAGAGAATCTTAAACAAACGTGCCCCCTTCACGAGGAAGAGGGCACGGAAGGAAGGGGAGGGGTCAGTCTCCGACTGGCCCGATTTCCGGTTCCGGTAGCTGCTCAGGTAACGCCTTGATCTCGCGGTAGGTCAACGTCCAAACTGTGGACTTGTAGACCTGTTGCCAGGCTGTCAACAACACCCAGGGTGAGAAGGCTAGGATAAAGAACAGGGGCGCGACGAAGATGCCACCAACAATCCAGGGCAGGTATCCGCTCAGGAACAGACTGAAGAATCCGACCAGGAGCAAACCAGGTATGGCAACGATAGCTGCAGCAGCGATAGCAGTGATTGCCACGATAGGGATGGTCAGGATGACACCCACAATGGATACAATCACCCAGGCGATTCCTAGTCCGATCATGATCAGCCACATCAGGCCAACTTCTTTCCAATTCTCGCGTACCATCGCAAAGCCACGCCGTAGCGATTCACCCACACCCAGGTTTTCCAGGGCGCAGGCCCGCCAGAAGAAGTGACGCAGCAATCCCAGGATGATGCTCAGGATCACGACGACGAAGATCAGCAGGAAAACAACGCCGATCACACTGACAATACCCGCTACGGCCAGGGTTTCATTGCTGCCAATAACCATCCTGTAGATGATGAAACCAGCAATAGCCATCACAGCCAGCAGCATGAAAACTGGGATGTGGACGATCAGGTTGATCAGGAACAACCGCCAGGAAGTTCGCGACCAGCCAATGCGGAAGCCTTGCCGCACAGTCATCTTGGTTTCAGTGGCTTCATACTCATCTACCATGCGGATGACTGCGGTCTCTGAAACATAACGGGCGACAGCCATAATCAGCCCAACGACAATCATGATCAACACGAAGACGACGATGATCCAGATCAAAGCTGTCAGTTCGCCTCTCGAGATACCGAGCGCTGGCAAACCATTTTCAAGAATTCTTGAAAATTCTTTCCCGGCTTCAGCAAAGGCTTTTCCGATTTCTTCACGCCAGTTCTCAGGCAGAGGTGCATCGTACGTCCGATTGTTACCATCGCTGCTGAAACTGGTGCCGCTGTTACCGCTACCACCACTGGATCCGGCGGCTGTCAGCGCCAGGATCAGGCCAAATACCCACAGAGCACGATAGCTCCAAAGGATGTGCCAGGCACGTTTTAGAATTTTGACGGGGTCCATTTTTATTCTCCTTATCTTTACGATTCTTACTGAACTGTAGGCCTGCTACCGCTATCGATGGCTCCCCCAGGACTCTGACGCGTGTGGCGTGCCCACCAGATTGCAAACCAACTGAGATAGAGCATGGCAATCGAAACTTGCCAGAAAATGCTCGTAACAAACGTCCTTGTGAAACTCTCTGAGAAGGTAAACCACTCCAGGTTGCCTCCTTCCAGCAAACCAAATTGGCCTAGGAAGGCTGAATAGCCTGTTCCAGACGAGCCAGCTATCAGCCAGGAGGAAGCGCTGTTTAGCAGTCCAAAATCTCCGGCTGTTGTGATCATATTGCTGACCAGGGTGGTCGTACTAAAAAATATCCATGCGGCGATCAACCCGACCGGTACCAACCACCAGCCGAATTCCAACGCCTTGGTACGTATGGGCTTGGCCGGCACCCGGGGCAGACGCAGCGCTACATCAGCAGCGAAGCGTTCTGGCGCAGGGAAGTCAGGCATCGGGGCTTCATGCAGCGTAGCTGACAGGGCTTGTAGTGTGTAATACTCTTCCAGGCATGACTGGCACTCATCTATATGGGTCTCCACCTTGCGGAGTTGCCCGCCGTGCAGTTCACCATCGATATAAGCACCGAGCAGTTCGAGGATATGATCAGACATTTTCAGCCTCCGCGTACACAAACATTTTCACTTCTAATTTTTCTTTCAACAATTTGCGAGCATAATTCAAGCGTGACATCACTGTTCCAACCGGAATCTCCAAAGATTCTGAGATTTCTTTATAAGAAAGACCTTCGAATTCTCTCAGCACCAGTACCGCCCGGCTGGCGTCCGGCAAAGCCATAACCGCTTCCTGTACCAATTCCATTTGTTCTGATTTCGCAGTCATCGTTTCGGGGCCAGGTTCCGAATCTCTCAGGTTCAAGTCTTCGATTTCTCCGGGTAGGATGCGCTTTTCCTTACGCAGCATGTCTATCGCGGTATTGACGGCGATCCGGTACAACCAGTTCTTCAAGGATGATTGTGGGCGGTAGGATGGCATCCGCAGCCAGGCCTGGATGAATGTCTCCTGCGCGGCATCTTCAGCCACTTGCATGTTGCCACACATACGGTAAATCACATTCAGCACACCCTGCGAATGGGCGCGAACCAGTTCACTATAGGCATTCCGATCGCCTTCCTGTGCTCTGGAGACCAACTCTCTTTCGTTGGCCTGGGAGATAAATGTCACCGCGAGAGATCCTTTCGAAGAGTACTTTCTTGTGCTTGCTATTATATTAACGTAAAAGCACCTGAATTTATTCGAAAAATCAAGTAGATCGAACGTGTTAGAATAAAAGTGCCTTATGAAACTACATTCTGGGGAGAGTGGTTGTTTCGCCAGGAGTTACTATGAAACCTTTGATTGTGATCGTCTCAAATCGTGGTCCCTTCTCATTCAAAAAGAATGCGGACGGATCGTTTAAAGTGGAACGTGGTACAGGCGGGTTGGTAACCGCATTAACAGCATTGGCTGAACAGCATGATGTCTTATGGGTGGCAGCAGCCATGGATAAGGACGATCGTCACTGGGTAGATGCTCAATCGGATGAACCCCAACAGGTGGAGGGGATCTCCCTACGCCTGATTAAGCCGAACAATAAAGCCTATCAGGGTTATTACAATGTTATTTCCAATCCGATGTTGTGGTTTATCCAACACCAACTCTGGGATGCACCGCGTCACCCCAGCATCACCCGGGAAACCTGGGAAGCGTGGGAAAAGGGCTATCTGGTTATCAACAAGAATTTTGCTGAGGTGGTTGCAGAGATGGTCAAGGATGAGAAACGTCCGGTCATTGTGCTGCCTCAAGATTATCATTTATATATGTTTCCGCATTATCTGCGGGAATTGTTGGACAAGCAGGTTCAGATTCAGCCGTTTGTTCATATTCCCTGGCCCGGTCCTGATGCCTGGCGTGTGCTACCAGGACAGATCCGCATCGCCATCTTGAAGAGCTTGCTAGCCTCGGACCGGGTAGGATTCCAAACCCAAAAAGATGCCTTCAACTTCATCCAAAACTGCCGCTTTTACCTGGAAGGTGCTCACTCGCGCGGCAGCCGGGACTCGATAGATTACCAGGGGCGGCAGATCAAAGCCGTTTCCTACCCAATTTCAATTGACACGCAAAAGTTGTTCGATCTTTCGGAACAACCACAAACGCATTTGCTCAAGTCCCAGTTAATGAATTTCGTCAGCGACCGCAAGGTAATTTTGCGCGTTGATCGCATAGAGCCTAGCAAAAACATCCTGCGCGGATTAGAAGCCTATAGTACTTTGCTGGAAATACACCCGGAACATCTTGGCAAGGTGCAAATGCTGGCTTTACTAGTCCCCTCTCGCATGGGTGTGAACGAATACCAGGATTATCTGCGGGATATTATGTCTGAAGCCGGGATGATCAACGCGCGTTTCAGCACACCTTACTGGGAACCTGTGCGGCTTATGGTGGGGGACAATTACGATCGTGCCATCGCAGCCATGCAGTTTTATGATGTGTTGTTGATCAACCCACTCGCCGATGGGATGAATTTAGTTGCCAAGGAAGGGGCGCTGGTCAACCAGAAGGATGGCGTGCTGGTGCTCTCGGAAGACGCCGGGGCTTTTTACGAACTCGGCGAGTATGCGTTGACAGTATCCCCCTTTGATGTCTACGGGACGGCTATCGCCATTCATAAAGCCCTGACAATGCCCCCAGACGATAAGCAAGAGCGTGCGAAAGCTTTACGGTCTATCGTCAAAAAAGCGGATATCCGTAGCTGGTTCTACGATCAGGTGGATGACGCCATGCGGGCACTTGAAAGCCAGTCTAAAAAGGATTCAACCCCCGCAACTTCCTGAACGAGGTAATCTGCTTCCGTTAAAACGGCTTGCGGCGTGCCCTGAGATTCGACCCCCAATCCGTAGGCCAGACATTCCCCATCTTTCCGCAACCGCCGGGCGGTGAGGAAGACGTTTACGTCGGTGGAATCATCGCCCAGATAGAAGGCCGAGTCCAATTTGTGGGATTTGACCAGTTCTTCGAAGGCAGTGCCCTTATCGATCTCCACCGGCGGGCGGAATTCGAAGACCATGCGTCCCTGTGTCAGATGCAAACTATGCTTTTCAGCAATGCTTTGCATGGTCGGGGTTAACTTCTCGGCCACTTTTTCCGGTTCGTCGGTTTGACGATAATGCACTGATAGGGTTGCCCCCTTATCTTCGAAGCGCATCCCTTTTACTAAAATATTCTCAATCTCAGTCGCCGCCGCAGACAGATTATCCCGGTAAGCGGCTGCCCTCGGCGAGACAGTCACTTTCCCGGCCTGCCAACTTTCCATACCATGGTTCCCGACGTAGACCAGCCCTGGCAAACCGACGCGCTGGTGCACATCTTCCGCAGAACGGCCGGAGATGACTGCCGTCAGCGTGAGTTGTGTTCCTAGGTTGGCAAGCAGGTCCAGGTTCCGGGGCGTGACGCGCGCCTCATCCGGCACATCCACGATGGGACTGATGGTACCGTCCACATCGGTGATGAGTCCGAAACGGGGATTGTTGATCGCTTTGAGCAGTTCTTCTTTAGCGTTTTCCCAATTCATATAGACTATCTTACCAAACAAAAAAGTAGGGGCAGAGTCATCCTGCCTCTACGATGTTATTCCTCCGCAACTACAATAATTCTGTCATCTGCTGCGAAGATCACTTTTTCAGATTTGCGTGGGTTAGTATAAACACCGTAATCCGTTTCGGCATCGTTGGCTTCGGCTTCGATGCGATATCCCAGCGCCGTTTCACCGCGCCGACGAGCAGCCTCCACAACCGTGTAGAACGTAACAGGCTGGCCCGTCTCGACATAATCTTCGACCGGCTTCAGGTAAATCTCTGCGCCTTCGGGGGCGAAGATATTCTGGAAGACATCGAATAAGTTGTCATCCTCGGATAATTGCGAAAGCATCAGGCTGATTAAATGCTCACTGACGATAAAGTCATCCACCTGAGCGACCTCGGCCAACTCGCGGTTACGCAAGTCGAGCATTTCGCTGACGATAGAGAAGGGGGTTTCATCTTTTGCCACAATATCACGCAGGTGCAATAAAGTAACCAGCGTACGTGCGTCAGTTTCCTGGGTTTCGTAACCAGAGGCAGCCAGGACGATGACGTGGTTGTATTCCATGATGTTCAAGCTGTCCAGCAATTCCCGGTTGGTGGTGTCGCCGGGGACAAAGGTTAGTTTTTGTTTATTGAGGACTTTCTCGCAAGTCTTAATAGCCTCTCTGGCACGGGTTTCGTCTGCCAGCACGGTGACCTGAGATCCATTTGCCACGTAAGCATCCAACTCCTGGACGATGATCGCTGCTGAACGATTCCAACCGATGAGCAGCGTACGTTCGGGGCCAGTTTTTTTCGCCTTGCCGCCGCTGCTGATCAGACTTTCTTCTATCGGAACGTTGGTGATACCGGACAACAGAATGGTATCGTCGTCTTCGGAGAGCGCAAACAGGTAGTCGCCGGGTTCGATGCGTGTGTCCATAGGCGGATTGAGCAGAATACGCCCGTCCATTTTGCGCATACCCATGACGGTTGAATCTTCGTAAGCCAGCAATGCTTCGCCGAAGGTTTTCCCGGACAGGGTGGGTTCCTGCTTGAAATAGATTTCGTCACCGCCGAAATTCATCAATTCGGTATAGACCACCGAAAGCCCGGATTGACGCGAAGTCTGCGCGACAACACGTGCGATCAAATCCCCGGTCAACAGCGGGAACACCTTATCCTTGGCACCCACCATCCTGACTACATCCATGTTCCTGCGATCGCGGATTTGTGTGACGATATGGTAGGGTTCCTCACGGCGGTTTGGGTTGTTTGTAATTGCCAGCACTGTTTTAATAACATAGGAGTCGGGGTCGTCGTTTTCAGGCGGCAGGACGATAATAGCGCGCGCTGTATGTGGGCTGCCCAGTTCCAAATCGTTCAGGTCGATGGGGTTGCCGAAACGAACAATGACGCGCGTGCTGCCTTTCTCGACAATGCGCTCGCGAATTTGTTCTTCCATCTCCACTTTGTCCTGCCTGGCCAGCACCACAATGCGCGCATTTTTTTTGTTCTCGTTGGCAATCATCAACTCAGATATGATCGTGAATATCTGCGGTGACCATCCCAGGATCAGCGTGTGACCGTTTTCCAACACACGTGAACGTCCTTTTTGCAGGCGCCCTAATTGCTTCTCTAGGCCGGAATTAAGGACACCAATCAAAGCACTGACGATAAAGATACCGCCGATCGTGACGATAAGCATCACCCCACGAAAGCCTGCGCCTGAATCGGCACCCATCGTACCTGGATCGAGGGTGCGCATCAGACTTGCCCAGATCGCCTCCCCTAATCCCATATCAGATCCGTCGGCAGGTTGAATTCTAAAAATTACAATGAAAAGTCCAGCCGCGAGAATAAGGAAAAAAGATGCCACACCCAGAAGTATGACCATAGCAGATGTGCCTTTTGCCATCATATTATCGAACTGGTATCTGAAACGTTGTTTGAAAGTTGGCTTGTTCATAAGTTCTCCCGCATTGGGTGGGCTTTTGAAATTATAAGATGGAAATTGTCCCTTTGCCAACCAAATTTGACCAACGATATTTTTTTGTCTATACTGTGACTATCGAATTTGACAGGAGGACGAAATGAGCAATAAATTTACCTGGTACGGTCATGCCACTCTTGGCCTCGAAACCGATGGCTACAAATTGGTAGTCGATCCGTTTTTCGAGGGGAATCCTGCCGCTTCCACCACCCATGAGGCTGTGGATCCGGATTTCATTCTGGTCAGCCACGGACACGGCGATCATGTCGGTGATACTGCCAAGATTGCCAAACGGACGGACGCGATGATCATTACCAACGCCGAGATTGCAGGCTGGTGCGGACATCTGGGCTTGAAAACCCACGCGCAGCACATCGGCGGCGGCTACAAACATCCCTTTGGCTATCTCAAATTCACCATTGCCATGCATGGCTCGGAATTGCCGGACGGCTCCAGCGGAGGCAACCCGGTCGGTTTTTTGCTGACCACCAATGACGGTAAAAAAATCTACATGGCACAGGATACAGGTTTATTCAGCGAAATGAAACTCCTCGGTGAAGAAGGCATCGACCTAGCTATTCTTCCGATTGGCGATAACTACACCATGGGTCCGGACGATGCCCTGCGAGCTGTCAAAATGCTGCAGCCCAAGACTGTGGTGCCCATTCACTACAATACCTTTGATGTTATCAAACAAGATCCAGATGCCTGGGCGGCGCGTGTGAACGAAGAAACCGACACCAAGGCAGTCGTCCTGAAGCCTGGTGAGAGCATAGAGTTTTAATAGAAACGTAATACCTTTTGGGGTAAGGTTCGGCGGCGTGAGTTGTCTAATTCCACGTCGACTTTCGCTGTATATATCTTGTAAGGGTATTTATACCCTGGACAGGGTATAATTTGGACTAATCGAGGTAATTATGTTTACAAATCAAAGTATTGACCGTAGAAAAGAAGAAGAACGCGTCAGTCAGGAGGGGCGTCTGCCCCCCGGACAGTCGCTCACGCTGAAGTTCCCTGTTTTACATTATGGACCTGTTCCACATTTCAACGCTGCCACCTGGCAATTTCGTGTTTGGGGTGAAGTGGAAGAAGAGCAAGAGTGGAACTGGGATGAGTTCAACAAACTCCCGCGCACGAAGATCAAGATGGACATTCATTGTGTCACCCGTTGGAGTAAATTCGATACCGTCTGGGAAGGTGTCTCGGTCAAAACACTGGTTGATGAAGACTTTATCAAAGTCAAGCCCAGCGCCACCCATGTCATGCAGCATGCTGAATATGGCTTTACGGTCAACCTGCCTATCGAAATAGTTATGCAGGATAATTTCCTGATGGCGACCCATTTTAATGGCGAGCCGCTTACACCCGATCACGGCTATCCGTTGCGCGGTGTGGTGGGGCACATCCCTGACCGCGAAAATTTGGAAACACCCTATTTCTGGAAGGGTGCGAAATGGCTGCGCTCATTGGAATTCATGACCAGGGACCGGCGCGGTTTCTGGGAACAAGCTGGCTACCACAATCGGGCTGACGTTTGGGAAGAGGAACGGTTCGGTTAAACCAAACGGGCGGGTTGCAACCCGCCCGTTTTTGATTCACCTTCAATTGCATGCTAATACCTTAGCATGCCTCCAATCCCAATCGTTTCTAACTCCGGGTTCTCGTACACGATTTCTACATCACCGCCATCTTGCATCACCTTGCGGACGGCCATCTCGACCGCATCCGTAATTTGTGCAAATGAATTCCCACAGAATGGGCAATCTGGTTCCTCTTGCGTGGTCAGGTATCCACAACCCTTGCACTGAAATCCTTCCGCACGGTAACCCTCTTTCACAACCAGGGTTTGTACCCGTCCTTCGTGGACCGCGCCAAGCGTATCCTCCAACTTCAAAACGCCCCCCGCGCCTTTGGCCGCCGACGTGACCATACTTTCCACCAGGCGCGCCTCCCGTTGACGTTCAGCCTGTTGGCCGATTTCAAGGGCCTTCTTCTGCACTTCATCGGGGCGCGCGGTCATGCTGATAGGGAACGTACCCACCACCAGACTCTGCCAGGTTTTTGGAAGATGACTTTTAAATTGGTTGACATTTTTTTCCGTGCCGCCAATCAACACACGCCGGATATGATTCTCGTCGAAAAATTTAGCTGCAAATTCTGCAGATTCTTTCAGATTGCGTGCAATCGTCTGCTCGGAACGACGAGCCTTTCCACCTATACCTCCCAGGCGGCCAAATATGCTGGAAGCGCCGCCTCGTTTGGTATGGCGTACTTCCTCCCCTAAGATTCCTTCTTGTTCCTTTAATTCTCCAAGGTGAAACTGGAATAAGCGTGCCCCCTGCTTGTCAACCAGTGCTACACCGTAGCCCCCATAAGCATCCAATAAATCGGCCAGCGGTTTGACATATGGTTGATCCCCTACAAATACGCGACTGCGGATGGGTACAGCTATGGGAAACGCTCTAAAGTAATTCTGTGCCGCGCAGGAAAACATAGCGATGCTGCGACCTGTCCACTCGCGTTCGAGCTCAAAATAATTGTATATTGCGGCCTCGTCTTCGGGTAAATTAACCTCTTTCAGCAATGTACGCAGGCGCAATTTAAGCGCGTCGGCAGTTCCATCGGTCAAGTCAATGTTCATATACACACTGAGGACCGGATCAGGGCTGGAATAGTTCAACAGTTCACGCAGTACGCTGTCTGTAAACATAGTTTCTCCTTATTCATTTGCAAGGCCGGGATATAAGGCTGCCGAAGCCTCCAACTGTGGGCGTATCCTCCTTTTAAACCTTACTGGGCAATCCGTGAATTGATCACATTTTACTATGTAAATTCTATCTATATTTTAGAACAGAATCGTAAAAATGCAAAAGCCACCACACCGAAATGGGTGACGGCTTTTGTACAATGATGATGTAAACCAACTAAAGAGCCGTCACCACCAAAGTCCTCTATGGGCGCCTGCCCAAGGTAACTTCTATATCAACCTGTTCCTCACCACGCAACACTGTTAGCACAACCGTATCGTCGGGTGATTTGTTGTTGATCAGGTAACGCAGCAAATCATCAAAGCGCTGAATCGATTGGCCATCGATGGCAACGATCAAATCGCCGCCTGCATTCAGCCCTAGGCTGGTGCTCTGTGTTCCCGCACGAATACCTGCCTGGTCGGCAGGCCCATTGGGTGTGACATTGGTCACATAAGCGCCGGTGAAGGATTCCAGCCCGAGTGCTTCGATCTCTGGCAGATTGAGTTCCGGGAGGGATGAAATTCCCAGATAGGGATAGTCATATTGTCCTTCGGCGATCAGCACAGGGGTCACACGTTTGACAATGTTAATCGCAATGGCAAAACCGATGCCGGAATTGACTGGTTCTCCGGTCGTGGTGAAGTTCTCAGTGCGAATGGCGCGGTTGACACCGATCACCTCGCCGTTCAGGTTAAAGAGCGGACCGCCTGAATTGCCAGGGTTGATGGCTGCATCGGTCTGGATAATATCGCCGGCAGTAAAGAAATTTCCATCCGTCCCGGGTGCTTCACGCGCCGAATCGAGCGTGCGTCCTACAGCTGAGATAACGCCGGTAGTCATGGTACCGCTCAAGCCAAAGGGATTCCCGATGGCAACGACCGTTTGTCCAACCTTGAGCGCATCCGAATTTCCCAGGGGTAAGGGGTGCAGCTCGGATGCGGGCGCGTTAACTTTAACGACGGCCAGGTCGGAGTCCAGATCCGTACCGATGACCGTCCCGTAGATTTTGTATCCGCTTGTGAAGTCCACTTCCAACTGTGATGCGCCTTCGACCACATGATAGTTGGTAAGGATATGTCCCTGATCATCATACACAAAACCGGAGCCCAAAGCTCCGCCGCTATCCCCGACCACCTGCAATGACACGATTCCGGGCAGAACCTGTTCATACAGGCTGACCAATACTTCCTGCTGTTCAGCTGTATCGACGGTTATGGAGGGCGCGGGTACCTGGTTGACTTCTACCGGTGTAGGCGGGGGGAGGTCAGGTGCTTCGGGGACAACGGGAGCCACGCCAGGCACCTGGCAGGCCAGGACGGCCAGAACTAATACAGATACAACAATCCAAATGCGATTAACTCTCATTCATTCTCCTTACATCAATACGACTAAAACGTTCTTTATTTTTGCAATCCCCTTATGAGGTAGCGGTTTTAAAATTTGATTTTTGAGGCTTCTTCTAACAATTCTCTTTGTTTTGACGACAGGTAACGTGGAATTTCTACCTTCAAGCGCACGTACAGGTCACCTTTGCTGTCAGCCTTTTTGAGTTGCGGCATTCCGCGTCCGGCCACCCGGAAAACCTGCTCCGGTTGCGTCCCAGGCGGAATGGTCAATTTGACCTTTCCGGTCATAGTCTCAACTTCCGCTTCGCCGCCTAAGATCGCGGTAAATGCATTCACTTTGGCGGTTGTGTGCAGGTCATTGCCTTTGCGTTCAAATCGTTCGTCCTCTTTGACTTGGACGATCAAGTACAGGTCTGTTCCATTCGGGCCCGCACCAGCCACACGCACTTTCGAGCCGGTGCGCACACCTGCCGGGATTTTTACCCGCTTGCGTTTGCCGTCGGTCTGGAGTTGCAGGGTTGTCCCATTAAATGCATCTTCCAGGCTGATCTCAACATGTTGCTGGTACGCTGGCGTGCCTCGAGAAGTGGAACGGCCTCGGGAAGTTGTGCCGGCTGCTCCCATCCCGCCGCCAAAGATGGTGCGGAAAAAATCGGAGAATACTCCGCCTTCGTCGCCAAACAGATCGCTCAGGTCGCCGCCAAATTCGACGCGTGTACCGCCCGGAGCGCCTCGCGCAAATTGGCCCCAATCAAAACCGCCTCCACCACCACGTTGCTGCCAGTTAGAATAGGCGCTGCCTACGCGGTCGTAATGTGCACGTTTTTGCGGATCGTTGAGTACTTGATAGGCCTCGTTGATTTCTTTAAAGCGTTCTTCGGCCTGCTTATCATCAGGATTGCGGTCTGGATGATATTTCATAGCCAGTTTACGGTATGCCTTGCGAATCTCGTCTGCGCTGGCACCACGCGAAACGCCTAAGATTTGATAATAGTCTTTATAATCCATTGTTATTTATTCTATTCCTTAACATAACAGAGATACAAGTCCCCGGGGATGAGTCTAATGGAACTCTAACTGATTCTTCATAATATCCAGTATACTACCCGAACATATCTCTCAAAAAGTGGCAGGATAGGGACTATGAAATCAATCTGTGTATATTGTGGATCTTCAGACGCGGTCTCCCCCGACTATCTGTCTGCTGCCCGTCGATTGGGAAAGGTGCTGGCCGAACGTGATCTCCGTTTAATCTACGGCGGCGGAAAGACCGGGCTGATGGGTGCAGTCGCAGACGGCGCGTTGGAAAAAGGTGGGGAAGTCATCGGGGTAATCATCCCTTCGATGAATACGAACCCTCTCGCACATAAGGGATTGACTCGAATGGATGTGGTCAAGGGACCGCATGCCCGTAAAGCTCGTATGCACGAACTGTCCGACGGCTATATTGCCCTGCCTGGCGGCTTTGGTACATTTGATGAATTATTCGAAACTATTACCTGGGGGCAGGTTGGCGAGCACGAGAAACCGGTTGGTTTGCTGAACGTGAAGAACTACTTCAATCCGTTGTTGGCAGCCTTAAAACATGCAGTGAAGGAAGGCTTTGTCTTCCGTGAACATCTGGAAGCACTGGCATTTGAAACCGACCCAGATGCGCTCTTGGACGCGATGCAGAATCATGTACATCCGCATGAGGCTGGCCGGCGCTGGATGCGGGAAGAGTAAATTGCCAAAATGGCATATCATTGTTTACAAAAAGCTAGCAAAAATAAGAGGATGTGCACGACACATCCTCTTATGGTTTCTAATACAGTTTGTGAGTTCAGTAATCTAATCGCCGGTAACCGAAATAATATTTTCCAATAGTGGTAGGGTAGTGGGGGCCATCGGGTTGAGATTGCGCTTTTTTCCCCAGCGCGCGCGTGTCTGCTCGTGGATATGCCAGATCTGTTCTTCGCTCAAGTTTTTCGAGACCACAGCCGGGAAGGCTTCCTCGAAGTAGGTGTAAGGCGGGCGATTTTCAAGATTGGGCGAATGATAGTCTAACTCTTTTTCTTTTTGGTGCAGGCGGGTGATCTCGGTGCTGGGATGGTATGTCAGGATGTTGGGACTGGCAATCGTGATCAAATCTTCTGCCAGCAGCTCTTCGACTTTGTCGATTGTTTCCTCAATCGTTTCCTGCGTTTCGCCATCCAGACCAAACAGGATGGATGAACCGACGCGGATGCCCGCATGCCGGGACATTCCCAGCGCGATGCGTACGCGTTCATCCCAGGGCTTCTTGCGGCTGATATTTTTGTGTACGTTCTTGATGATTGCTTCAGACATGCTTTCGATACCGATATAGAGATATGTGCAGCCCGCCTGTCGCATGGTATCCAGGATGATCATGGCGACCTCGGGGCGACGCCCGGCCAGGAAATCTACTGTCAGTTGTGCGCCCCATTCCAGGCTGAGCAATGCCCTTCTGTTTACAGTTCTGCCCCTCAATGTGATTTCTGTTGAGCTATCCCAGGCAGCTTCCTCGCGGATTTTGATCCATTCGCGGCAGAAGTTGATGATCAAACCGACATTGCCGCCCCAGAATATCGAGTCGTCGAAGAAAACGGCTTCCGCACCATACTGAACATATTCCAGCATGCGGTCGATGGCCTGGCTGATGCCCTCGTCCTTGAAGGAGTTGAAGTTACCTACCACGCTGACACCCTCCGAGCAGTAAAGACAATGATATGGGCAGGCATTGGTGACCATAAAATGCGCTGTTTGTGAAATATGACCTTCAGTCTCAAAGATGGGGAAACGTGCGCGAATGGCGAAGGCTTTATAGGGAGAAGGCAGAGCGCTCAAGTCGATTTTATATCCGGTCAGGGGCCAGTAGTGGATCGTGTCGGGGTAGGGAGCGGCTATGATTGCCTGACCAGGCACGGGTCCGAGAAGAGGTGCGAAGTCCGAAAGCGCGTCCAACACTGAAGTGACGTTGACGGTTTTCGAAGGAATGTCCATCGCCAGAGAAATAGCCTTCATCAAGACATCCAGCGCAAAATAACCCTCACCCGAAACGATGAAATCAACCACCGATTCAATACTGCCATCTGCAATTTTGCTGAGCGTGCTGCTGGGTTGCAGGGTAAGTTCCTGGGTTTCGGGGTCCAGCCGGATAGTCTCATCGGCATGCCGTCCGCCAAGGATGATGATACAGTCAGGTAGGTGTTTACGAACGATGCGGGCGATGTCAAGCGCGTAACGGTGCGCAGGGGAGACGGCGCTGATCAGCACCACCTTCGGTTGCATGTTTTTGAGCACTACGTTGATGAAATACTCTTTGATCTTCTCGTTCCAAACGCGTGGGTCGAAGATGGTTTGATCTGTATTCAACAAGGTGGCGTCATACTGGCGGATGCCGTTGTCGCCCACGTTCTGACGATATTCGTCGGACGGAAGGTATCCCCATTGTGGGCACAGGTCATTGTAAGGACTTGTAGAACTGATACCTTGCTCACGAGCCTGAACGACCTGATCGATGGTGTGACTCAGGGCCGAGTACAAGATCATCGGATCGCCCGGGAACTCGATCTTGTCCTCGTTTGTGGACATGACCGGGGCGAGGACAGCCAGCACGGGATATGAGCGTGCCAGCCATTCGTTTTCTTCTTGATGCAAGGATGGGTCGCCTTTAAAATCCTGGATATATTGCCGTAACTCTTCCTGCCTGGCATCCAGATGCAGACGCAAATCAAGGGAGAGACTTTGAGGATATTGAGCGAAATTTTGATAGTGGATGTGACGCGTTGTATGCACTTTTTTTATGATCCGTTTTACAATTTGATGCTAAAAAGTATAGCAGTCACACCCGGATAAGGGGACTTTCAAAGGGTGTTTTTAATGGATTTGTCGAGAGATTGTAAGGGAAAAGCCCCTTGGCGAATCTTTTTTTGCTCTGCAAGAGGCTTTTTGGGCAGGTAATGAAGAACTCTAGACGAAAGTAGCTATCTCATCCAAAGGTTTCTTGTTAATATCGGGTACGGTTGTCTCCTCAGCAGGATAACCAACTACAAGCACCAAAAAGGGACGTTCGTTGGACGGACGTTTCAATATTTTATTGAGAAAAACCATCGGACTGGGCGTATGGGTCAAAGAAGCCAGCCCGGCGTGATGGATAGCCGTGATCAGCATCCCCGTTGCAATGCCGACAGATTCGGTCACATAGTAATTCTTGCGTTTTTCGCCGTCTGGCAAGATAGTATTGCTCAAACCAAAGATGACGATCAGGTACGGAGCTTCTTCCAGGAAAGGCTTGTGCCAGTCCGTGCCGAGAGGAGCTAATGCTTCCAGCCATTCGTCGGAAGCACGGCGTTCGTAGAATTCACGCTCTTCTTTCTCTGCCCCTTCACGGATTTGCTTCTTCACATCTGGATCGCTGACGATAACAAAGTGCCAGGGCTGCATGTTGGCGCCATTGGGCGCGGTCCCTGCGGTGCGGATACATTCCTCAATGATCTCGCGTGGGACAGGCCGGTTGGAAAAAGTGCGGATGGTGCGGCGACGTTCCATCTCTTTGCGGAACCCCTTTGCACGTTTCTGCATTTCTGCGAGGGAATATTCTTGGTAAGTAGAGTAAGGAATAAAGTTTGATTGTTTCATGGCTTTTAGCCTTTAGCGGTTAGCTTTCAGCTTTTGGATGAAGGCGTTGAGCATTTTGCGGACTTCAACCAGATTGCTCTGCAAATTGTTGTATTGATCATCAGTTAGATAGCTCAAATCGTGCGCCAGCAGCAGGAGGTATTCCAATTCGCTAGATGATCCCATTGCAATTTTGAAATAGCGGCCGAGTTCCGCATCACTATCCTTTCCGCAACCTTCAGCAATATTCGTCGGTACAGACACGGCAAATCGTTGTAACTGACTGGTTATTCCATAAAGTTCATTTTTGGGAAAGGGCTTTGTTGCTTTATAAATAGCTAAAACCAATCTATGCGACTTTTCCCAAACTTTGAGTGTCCTAAAATCCTTCATGTCTCCTCCATATAAAAATCCAACAGCTAATTGCTAATTGCCAATCGCTAATTGCTTCAAAATCGCCAACGTTTCCTGCTTTCCTCCTACCCCATTTTCCCCGCCCGGTCCCACGCAGGAGGGACAGCCATCCGTGCAGGGACATTCAGTCACCAATTCCAGCGCGCTGCTCACAAGTTGATCGTGCAATTCAAACAGCTTCTGGCTGAAACCGATACCAGCAGGAATTTCATCATAGAGGACGATTGACGGTAAACCTAGGACCGTGCCAGCCGGGTCGCTATGCAGTCCTAGATCACCGGGGTCGCACATCAAGTAGAGTGGTGCAAGCTGACTCAGGACCGTGCCCAGTCCAGCCAGCCCGCTGCGCATGCGCACATTCTGCTCGGCTTTGCGGTGACAGGATGGGCACAGCGTAGCCAAGTTGTCGAAACGGTTAGCGCGTTGCAAATCGATATTCCCTTCTACCGTGCGGAAGGAGCGGAAAGGTTGTTTGTGATGAACTTCATGCTGGCGGTTCATCTCCGGTGTGCCGCACACCTGACAGCGATAATCATCTCGACGGCGCACGGCATCACGGATGCGCGGCCAGTCGGGGCCGTAGTAGTTCGGGTCGTTGGACCAGGCTCCGGTCGAGCGCAGATGCGAGATGGTTTCCTCGGAAAGTCCCAGCCAGTAACCGGTAGTCTGCATCTCGGATGGAGGTAGATCGAGCGCTTCTTCACCCAAGTTCTCGTGCGTAAACCAGCGCAATTTCTTGAAACCTACTACCTGTGAAGTGACCTGAATTTCGCCATAGCCTTTTTCTCCATCCGATGTAGAGGCGCGTTCCAGTTCATCCAACAATGCCAGTTCGGTGCGACGTTGCGGCTGAGTGTAGTAGTCGAGCGAGACAGCGGTCACGCTGGCGATGTGCCGCTCCAAATCCAGGTTGTGGACAAAGTACTGCTGTCCCTGGTGCATGTAGATGGCTTGCGGGTGCGTCATCCAGAAGGCGCTGGCCAGGTCGATCTCACCGATTGTCTGGGGTTTGCTATCAGTGGTTTGGATGACTACGCTCTCCGGTGAGGCTGAGCGCAGGGAAATGTTCGCCGCTGGGTATTGGTCGGCCATCCAGAAGAATTTGTCATTGGACTCGTGCGCTTGCTGGTTGGCCACCAGGAATTCTAAAAACTCATCCACAGCCTGACCGCCAAAATGCTCGCCTTTCTCAAAGGGTAGTTCGAACATGGCACAGCGCAGATGCTCCAGCAGGATGAGCAGGTGGTCGGGATTGACCAGTCCCTGCTCGGGGGAGCGGCCGAAGAAATATTCGGGATGATGCGCCAGGAACTGATCGAGTGGACTTGACGAAGCCACCAGCACCGCTGCAGCCGGGGCCTCCCCGCGTCCTGCCCGACCCGACTGCTGCCAGGCTGAAGCGATGGTTCCCGGATAACCGACCAGGATCGCCGCCCCCAGCCCGCCGATATCGATGCCCAGTTCGAGAGCGTTAGTGGCAACGACAGTTTTTACCGAGCCATCTCGCAAACCTTGCTCGATTTCACGTCGTTGCGAGGGAAGGTAACCGGAACGGTAGCCGCGAATCCGTGACTCTTGATTCGTGACTCGTGATCCTTCCTCGATTCCCGACTCCCGATTCTCACCTTGGAGATAAGTCAAAATAATCTCCACACTCCGCCTCGACCTTGCAAAGACCACGCTCTGCACCCCCGCGGACAGCACATCCTGTGCAAGGCGGACGCTTTCGAGCAGGGTGCTGGCGCGCAGTCCCAGGGATTCGTCCACGATTGGTGGGTTGTAGATGATGAAGTGGCGTTCACCACGCGCAGAACCGTCCTCGTCGATCAATGTGACCGGGGACTCGGTCAGTTTTTCAGCCAGTTCTTTGGGATTGCCAATCGTCGCGGACGTAAGGATAAACTGCGGAGATGCGCCATAAAAAGCCGCCACACGTTTCAGCCTCCGGATGACATTGGCCACATGCGAGCCAAACACACCGCGATAGGTGTGCAACTCGTCGATGACTACGAACTTCAAGTTACGGAAGAAGTCCGCCCAGTTGGTGTGATGCGGTAGAATGCCCGTGTGCAGCATATCGGGGTTGGTCAGCAGAAGGCGGGCATTTTTGCGGATTGTAGGACGATTTCGCTGGGGGGTATCACCGTCATAGATTGACGATTTTAGATTTTGGACATCGTGCCTGGAGGGTATTTTCGATTGTAATGATTGTAGGTTAAAGAGTTGATCCTGTGTGAGGGCTTTGGTTGGGAACAAATACAAGGCGTGTGCATTCTCATCTTCCAATAACGCAGCTAAAACGGGCAGATTGTAAGCCAGTGTTTTGCCCGAGGCGGTGCCGGTTGCCAGAACCACATTTTCTCCGTTACGAACCCGAGTCCAAGCCAGGGATTGGTGGCTGTAAAGCGAAGATATGCCCTGGCTAGATAATGTTTCTCGTAGTGGAGCAGGCAAATCGTCTGGAAAAGGATGCGTGACCGAAGTGCGCGCGGGGGTGGCCTGCCATGTGACAATATTGTCCGCAGTTAGCGGGCTGTGTTTCCAGTGACTTAAAAGCACATCCAGGGGCATGGGGGAGATTATACCCACGGGAATAGAATCGGAGTCCAAAGTCACCGACTTTGGCGGCAAAATCAGGAGATTTTGCAATCCGAGATCAACTCCCTTGACAAAAAATATAAACTCGTATAATATTTAGCTCGTTTGAAATAAATAATAAACTGTTTACTATTTTATGTCTGTTCGCAACGCAATTCTCGGATTTTTAGCCCAAAAACCACGCCACGGATACGAACTCCGTGCGGTGTTCGAGGCCGTGGTGGGTGGTGACGATAACTGGGACGTTAAACCGGCCCAGATCTACACCACCCTCGACCGTCTCGAAGAAGCTGGTTTGGTGGAACGCTCCTCTGACCTGGGCGAAGGTGACCAACCTTCACGGCGTGTGTACAGTATCACGCCTGAAGGTGATGAAGTTTTGCGTGAGTGGTTTGAAAACGGCGTGCCGACCGAGCACCAGCGGGACGAGGTTTTCGTTAAGTTGATGGTTGGGTTGGCCAGCGGTGAAGCGGATCCGGCGCGCCTGATCCAGACCCAGCGCGCGCACCTGTACCAGGAACTGCACGATGCCACTGCCAAACGCGACACGTACGATCCGCAATCGGAGTTGGCACAGATGCTGCTGGTGGACAAGACCATCATGCACCTGGAAGCCGACCTGCGCTGGCTGGATATGATCGAGATGCGACTCGAAGCCATCATAGGCCAACCCTTCCCCGAGCCGGAGATCCGCCGCCGTGGTCGCCCGCGCAAAAGCAACACCGGTTCGAAGTATCCGCCGCCAGAGAAAGTTGTTAGTGAGCAGTGAACCCGTTTTCAGTAATTTGTTGGTCGAGTAGCGAGCGTTCTTTGCGAGCGTATCGCCCGCCCTGGACCACGGCGGGCCGGGGAGACCAACAGGTAATAATCAATTTTACATTTGTGGTTTCCTTGGCTCGGAATGCCACCGTTCGTGCCGTGAGCGCGCCGGTGCGAGACGGCAGGACGGGCGATACATCCCGCCACAAACGTGCGGGACTACTCCACCACCAATTGAAACAAAATGTTCATCTCTGTTTATCTCCGGTGAATATTATTAGAAAATAAGCGAGCAACATTATGTCCCTCGTACAAACCCAAAACCTGACCAAAATCTACGGCA
>JASFRG010000016.1:0-45666 GCA_050115035.1 Anaerolineales bacterium
AATGGTAAAAGCATCTTTCAACTTTGTGGTCTCGATACCAGCACTGCACCACACCTGCCCCGCAAAGCGGCGCGGTGCGGGGAACGCACATCGTCCCGATGTCCTTCGGGAGTACGGTGCAAGTGTACTCAGTTTCACGGTACTCGACCACCGACAAACTCTTGAAAATTAAAAATATCCGGTCGTTAGAAAAAAATGAATTATCAGATAACTATGAACGGAGCATATGATCTTTGAAGAAAATCACACGCCGGGACTTCCTGAAATTGACCGGCATAACAGCCCTGAACTTGCTTCTGGCAAGCGCGGGTGGATTAGGGTATAGCCTGTTGGTTGAACCGAGTTGGTTGGCTCTGGAACGCTTGACGCTCAAATTACCGCGTCTGGCGCCCGCTTTCAACGGTTTTCGCATTCTTCAGATCAGCGATATTCATTATGGCGGCTGGATGAACCGTGAACGGTTGCAGCACGTCATCCAGGCTGCCCTGGACGAGCGGCCGGATTTGGTTGTGATCACCGGGGACTTCCTGATCGGGCATCACTGGAATGAGTCTGTCCAGACAAGCCTGGTTGAACTGGTCGAGGAGTTGTCCGCCCTGACCGAAAGACACACCACCCTGGCCGTGTTGGGCAATCACGATTACTGGACCAATGCCAGCGCGGTACGTGAAGCTTTAACCTCTTGCGGCATTCGGGAGCTGAGTAATGATGTGCACAGTCTCTCGAATGCAGGGGATCAGCTTCATATTGCGGGCGTGGATGATGTTTGGGAAAGGTACCATCGACTGGACGTCGTTTTGGAGAAAATGCCGCAAGACGGAGCAGCGATTTTGCTGGCGCACGAACCCGATTTCGCGGATTACAGCGCTGGGACAGGCCGTTTCGATCTGCAGCTCTCCGGTCATTCACATGGCGGCCAGGTGGTGCTGCCCTTTATCGGTCCACCTGTTTTGCCTTATCTGGGCAGGAAGTATCCTTCGGGATTGTATAAAGTGGGCGCTATGTGGCAGTACACCAATCGCGGCGTAGGCATGGCACGTTTGGAGGTGCGCTTCAACTGCCGGCCTGAAGTCACGGTTTTTACTCTTGAATCTAATTAAATTGTCTTTGCGAGCGAGCGTTTTCCAGCGAGCAAAGCAATCTTCTCAAGGTGGATAACTCCCGTTTAGGGTGGATTGCTTTGGAAAAAGCCTCGCAATGACATGCCCACGCTTGCCCGTGAATTGAGGGAGGTCGGATTTGCAACAGCGCTTGTGGTAGGAGCAGGTGTCCGACCTACGGCAATGTATGTAAGTCGGATTGCCAATCCGACCTACTTTGTGTATAATACGACGAAATTGACAAAGGCTGTGATGGGAACGAGTAAACTCATCCATGCTGGCAGCGAGCCCGGGTATGGTGAAAGCCGGGTCAGCCAAATGGGTCGAAAATCCTCCCGGAGCCGCGATCTGAACGTTGAGAATAGAGATCAGCTATTCGAGATTAGTAGGAGAGCCGGAGTCGTTCTCCGTTATCCGAACGGGAGTATAAGCCAGTTGGCCGTACTCTGTTGAGAGCCTGTGTTAAAATCAACAAACGCAGGAATCAGGGTGGTACCGCGGGCATTGCGCTCGTCCCTGTTGGGATGAGCGTTTTTTTATTTTTAGTTGTCATTGCGAGGCAGCGGTTATTGCTGCCGTGGCAATCTCCGGTTTGTCTGAGGCTGTTGTGTTGCCCTTCGACCCCCGGCAGCGCCCACCGGGGCAGGTGTGCGCTACGCTCCGCTCAGGGCCACTCGCAATGATATATCCTAGGAGACTATTTATGTTCAAACCAGTATCTCCCAAACTCGACGTTACCTCGATGGAGGAGGCTGTCCTTCACTTCTGGAAGCAGAACGACATTTTCAAGAAAACCGTCGAGCAGCGTAAGGGCGGTCCCGAGTACGTTTTCTACGAAGGCCCGCCGACCGCCAATGGCAAGCCCGGCGTGCATCACGTGTTGGCGCGCGCCTTCAAGGATATGTTTCCTCGCTACAAGATCATGCAGGGCTATCATTGCATCCGGCGCGGCGGCTGGGATACGCACGGATTGCCGGTTGAGATCGAGGTCGAGAAGCGGCATGGCTTTACCAACAAAGGGGATATCGAAGAATACGGTATCGCAAAGTTCAACGAGGAATGCCGCAAATCGGCTTTCGATTATATTCAGGATTGGGAGAAACTGACCGACCGCATCGCCTTCTGGGTTGACCTGGAAACGGCCTATGTGACCTTTACCAATGATTACATCGAGTCGGTCTGGAACATTCTGAAAAACTTCTATGACCGGGACCTGCTGTACAAAGGTTACAAGGTTGTACCTTACTGCGCTCGTTGTGGCACGCCTCTCTCTGACCATGAGGTTGCCCTCGGCTACGACGAAGTTTCCGACCCTTCGATCTTTATCCGTATGCCGCTGGTCGATAAGCCGGATACCTCGCTGCTGGTCTGGACGACCACACCCTGGACGCTGCCCGGTAACGTAGCCGTGGCCGCCCACCCGGATGTGGATTACGTCACTGTGGAACGCGCCACAGAAGATGGCAGCACAGAAAAGTTGATCCTGGCAAAGAACCTGCTTGAAAAGGTTTTCGGTGACGAGCAAGTCAAGGTCCTGAACACCTTCAAGGGCAGGAAACTCAAGGGCGAGAAGTACAAACCGCTTTTCACCTTTATGCCGCCTGACAAGCCCGCTCATTACGTGGTGCTGGCTGACTTCGTGACCACCGAAGATGGCTCCGGTCTCGTGCATCAGGCGCCCGCTTTCGGTGCGGAAGATATGCAGATGGCGAACGAGTTCAATCTGCCTGTATTAATGACCGTCCAGCCGGATGGCACCTTCGTGGACGAGGTCACGCCTTGGCGCGGCATGTGGGTCAAGGAAGCCGACCCGCTCATCACCGAGGATTTAAGGGCGCGCGGTTTGTTGTTCCGCGTCGAGTCTTATACGCACACCTATCCCTTCTGCTGGCGCTGCAAGACACCGTTGCTGTATTATGCGCGCGATGCCTGGTATATTCGCACCAGCCAGTTCAAGGACCGTCTAGTAGCGCTGAATCAGACCATCAATTGGGTGCCTGAGCATATCAAGGACGGGCGCTTTGGCAACTGGCTGGAGAACAATATTGATTGGGCCCTTTCCCGTGAGCGCTACTGGGGCACTCCGCTACCACTCTGGGAATGTGACCATTGCAATCACACCGAAGCCGTCGGGTCGGTGGCAACGCTGTCGGAAAACGCTGGCCGGGATTTGACTGATTTGGATTTGCATCGCCCGCATGTGGACGATATCACCTGGAAATGCACGGAATGTGATGAGGGCACGATGCAACGAGTTCCCGACCTGATCGACGTCTGGTTCGATTCTGGTTCTATGCCATACGCACAATGGCATTACCCGTTCGAAAACCACGACAAATTCCAGGAACAGTTCCCTGCTGATTACATCTGCGAGGCGGTCGATCAGACCCGCGGCTGGTTCTATTCTTTGCACGCTATCAGCACTTTGCTCAACGATGCGGTTTGCTTCGAGAACGTCATTTGCCTGGGCTTGATTTTGGATGGCGAGGGTCGCAAGATGTCCAAAAGCCTAGGCAATATCGCCGATCCCTGGGATGTGCTCAACACGCAGGGCGCAGACGCTTTCCGCTGGTACCTGTACACGGCCAGCCCTCCCGGACAAGAACGCCGCTTCTCCAGCGAACTGGTTGGCGAGGTCGTGCGCGACTTCACGCTGACGTTATGGAACGTGTACTCGTTCTTTGTCACCTACGCCAACCTGGACAAACCCACTCTGGTCTCGCGCACGTGGAGTGATAACCAGCTCGACCGCTGGCTGTTGTCGGAGTTGAATGTGCTGGTCCGCGATGTGACCGAGGCTTACGAAAGCTACGATGCGCCCAACGCAACCCGCCCGATTGCGGCATTTGTCGAGAAGTTGTCGACCTGGTATCTGCGACGTTCGCGACGCCGCTTCTGGAAATCCGAATCGGACTCGGACAAACAGTCTGCCTACCAGACCCTGTACACAGCCCTGGTGACAGTCGCAAAGATGCTCTCGCCTGCCATGCCGTTCCTGGCCGAGGAGCTGTACCAAAACCTGGTGCGTTCCGTGGATCAATTCGCGCCAGAATCCGTATCCCTGACCGAATGGCCGAACTACGATGAAGCTTTCATTGACGAAGAACTGAACCGCGATATGGAAGTGGTCACCAAGCTGGTATCGTTGGGACATTCTGCGCGTCAAAGGGCGGAGCGTAAGGTACGCCAGCCGCTGGCAGAAGCCGCCTTCTCGGTTGGCAACGTTGTTGAGGGCAGAGCCGTCTCTGCTTTTGCGGGATTGATCGAGGATGAATTGAACGTCAAAACCGTGCGGCTGCTGGATGCCAGTGAAGAGGCGGTTTCCCATGAGGTCAAGCCCTTGCCAAAGCAATTAGGGCAAAAATATGGCAATAAGTTCCCCGGTATTCGAAAGGCCATCCTTGCGATGAACTCTGAGAAAGTGGCGCAGGCCATGCTGGCCGGGCAATCGATCGATGTCGAAGCGGAAGGCCAGGAGTACGAGATCTTGCCGAACGAAGTCGAGGTCAAGGCGCAGGCTAAGGAAGGCTTTGCCGTAGCCGAGGACGGCGCATATGTAGCCGCACTGGTCACTGACCTGACGCCCGAGCTGGTTGCCGAAGGCCTGGCGCGCGAATTTGTCCGTCGGGTACAGGACCTGCGCAAGAGCGCCGAGCTGGATGTGTCCGATCGTATAGAACTATATGTCGAGGCCTCGGCGGGTTTGAAGTCCGCTATTGAAACGCATAAGGATTACATCACCGGTGAGACTCTGGCCGTCACACTCAAGTTCGAAGCGCCTCCGTCCGACGCGTCTACGGCAGAAGATGAATTCGACGGCGAAAAGGTATCCTTTGGCGTCCTGGTCAAAAACTGATCTTTGGAGGCGACAGAAGTATATCTCGCCTGGAGCTTTAGAACTTTAGATGTATATCGCCAGAGCCTCTGAAGTTACTGATGAGTTATTTGCAGCTGTTGAACGTTTGTTGCCACAATTGAAGTTTGCATACCCGCAACCTTCCCGGAAGGATATGGAGTCCTTGATTTCATCGGATTCCTCGGTGTTGGTATGTGCTCGTTATCCCGATGAGCAATCAAATATCTCCGGCCTGCTGACCCTGATCGTTTATCGGGTGCCGACGGGCATGCGTGCGCGGATTGAGGATGTGGTTGTGGATGAAGCCATGCGTGGAAAGGGGATTGGTGAATCGCTCGTTAGGCACGCACTGGACCTGGCGCGCGATACAGGCGCGGATGGTGTCGCTCTGACAACGAACCCCAGACGAGCAGCGGCCAACCGTTTATATCAACGGTTGGGATTCAATCACTGGAAGACAAATCTATACTTTTATGAGTTCTGAATCAAAAAACCGGCAGCCAACTGGCCGCCGGTTCTGGTAATTCTTGTTACTTATCTTTTCCCTTGCCGTTCCCCTTATCTTTGTTTTTCTCCTTACCATTACCCTTTTTATCTTCGCTCTTGCCGTTGTTGCTTTTATCAGCACTATTACTATTGCCGTTACCGTTATTGGTTTTGTCCAGGTTCTGACCCTGACCTAAACTCATCGGTTCGGTCATTTCATCATCGGCCATTTCAATATCATCTTCTTCTACGGATGCGCGGCCGGACATAATAGCCCCCAGATTCTCCTTGGATTTGTCACGGTCTTTCATAACGGCCTTGCGGAACTGCCCCCAATTGGTTGGGGTGCTGCCGTCGGGCAGTTCGATTCCGCTGAAGTCTTTGTTTTGCTTGGCATCCAGGATAGCAGCAAAGATTTCTGAGTCGCCATCCAAGGAGTTTGTCATCCATAGGGCCTGTGCAATTACACCGAACCCCACGCCATTGTCATGATATTCCATGATCACTTCATAGTCTACGCCCAACAGTTCGGAGAAGAAATCGGATAGGGCCGACCCGACCGGGTGCTGTGGCTCATCCATCCCATCAACTGGCATCGGTTCATCTGGAATGACCAGAGCCGGATCGATTTCAACATCGGTGCCGACTTTGTTTTCATCCGCCATTGGACCTGATCCGTCATCCGTAACCAGACCCAATACAGTCGCATCTTCGACACTAAGCCTGACAGTTTGGGTTTCTCCAAACTCATCGCTCAACGTCACAACGACAGTGGTGGTGTCCGTTTCCGTATCTGTTTCAAGAACAATACTCTCGATTGTGCCCGTGATAGGTGAAGTATCTTGCGCTGCCGGTGCCGCTCCTACGACAATGACTTGAGCGGCGAGAAAGATCGTTGCCAGCAGAACGCTTAACAGTAACTTTGTTCTTTTCATTTACGTCTCCTTTCACATATCATGACGTTATTATATGAAAAAGGAGTCGTAATTGGTCGAATTTGGCTTGCATTAATGCAAAGTTTTGTTAGGATAAAGGTCACCCGTCCAGGGTAGAGAGATATTTCCCAGTTGCGTTTCCCAATTTCGTATAGGCTCCACGGTAATCTTCTGGTAACAGGGCTGCCAGACGATACATCATCTCGTCAACTATTTGTTGGCGTACCTCGTGCGTGACACGTCCTTCAAAGGTGTCAAGTTTGAAGGGTTCGCCTATGCGGATGTGGAAATTTGTTCGTTTCAAGCGCCTAATATTGTTTTTAAAGTTTTCCCCACCCCAGTGCGCAATAGGTAATAGCGGCGCCCCGCTGCGTAAAGCCAGGGTGACCACACCAGGTTGCGCCTTGATCAGAGCGCCGGTTTTGTTGCGAGTACCTTCAGGGGCAATGGCGAGGATATATCCCTTTTTTAGTGCCTCAAGAGATTTTCGCATTGCCTCAATGTCTGCCTCTCCACGGCGAATAGGGATGGCATCCCATAAATTGAAAATCCAGCGCAAGAACCAGCTATTCCAAGTTTCGACTTTGGCGAGGCCCGTTAAAAGCCGCGGTTGAAGATGTGAAAACATCAAGGGAACTTCGATTTGCCCGATATGGTTCGAATAGGCGATCAAGGGACCATGGTCAGGCACCATTTCCAGATTTGGTGCATCAATGCGACACATGATGTCTGTGCCGATTTTTACAACTGAATTTACAAACCAAAAAACAGGTCGCATTCTTCTCAGGCTCCGATAATTTTCAACTGTTTCGGTAAAATCTCGATAATTACTTCGTGGCAGGCGCTTTCCAGGATTTCGCCATCCGTTTGGACAGGCATAACGCCCTGGGTGGCAATTATTTTTACCATACGTGCTCGTTTCATTTGTATCTCAGGCTGTGTTGCTTGGGTACCTTTTAGGAAGTGCGGTAAAAGCGTCAACATGCGCTGACGGCTGACTTCTTCGGCAATGCACACATCGAACAGACCGTCGTCCAAGCTGGCATCCGGTGCAGTCCAAAATCCACCGCCGATGCGTTTCCCGTTCATGACGGAGACCAGCAATGAGGGCATATGGATGGTTTCTGCATCCAGTTGAATTTCAAGGATGGGGGCCTTGTAATAGATAAAGATGTTTTGCAGTGCGGCGATCAAATAGGCGAAAAACCCTGTTGTCCAGGTGATTTTTTCAGCCAAAATCCCACCAGCAGCATCAAAGCCGATGCCAACGCAGTTCCCAAAATAACGGCCTTCGGGAAAATTACAACCCTTGAACAGGCCCACATCCACCAGAAGTCGGGCATTCGTTACAATAGCCTGGACTGCTTCTTCTAATTTAACAGGCAGGTTCAGGCTTTTGGCGAAATCGTTGCCAGTGCCGATGCCAAGTACGCCCAATGCTGTCTTGCCAAACCCATCCTGACGGGCACGCATCAGACCGTTGATAACTTCGTTGACCGTTCCGTCGCCACCAGCTGCAATGACCGCATCAAAGCCCTGACGTGCAGCTGCTTCCGCTATTTCAGCGGCATGCCAGGGCCATTCGGACTGGAGCAGGTCGAAGTCCAAGCCGGAAGCGTGCAGGGTGCGCTGGATGGTGGGGATCAGCTTTCGAGCGCGTCCGCGTCCGGAAGCCGGGTTTGCGATGATGATTGTCTTCACGCGGGATTTTTGAGGGTAATGATCTCGATGGCAGCAGGTATGATTTCTGCACTCAGTTCCTGTCCACTTTCACACAAAGTCTCCCCATCGCAATGAGCGGGAAGCGTCCCCTTGACCGCCTTGATGGAAATCCTATCCGTTTGACCGTTGGTAATTTCAGATTGCCCCGCCTGTGTGCCTTTGAGAAAGTAGGGGATCAGCCCAAAGATGCGCGCGCGGCTGGCTTCGGAGGCGATACACAGATCGAAGTGACCATCACCAGGATTCCCCTGAGGGGCCATGTAAAATCCACCGCCCATACGCTGCCCATTCATGATGGAGACCATCAGAGCGGGTTGAGCGTGGACGATATCATTGTAAGCTATTTCAACAGTTGGGGACTTGTAGTAGATGAATATGGTTTGAAGGACTGCGACCAAATAGGCCAACAGGCCGCGCGCCCAACGGATCTTGACCGCAACGAACCCAACGGCTGCATCGAAACCAATGCCCACCCCGTTGGCAAAGTAGCGACCTTCGGGATAATCACCGCCCTTTACAAACCCAATGTCAATTTTCTTGCGGTAGTTCGTGTCAAGCGCCGCGATGCTTTCTTGAAGCGTACCGCGCATCCCCAGCCCGTAGGCCATATCGTTTCCGGTGCCGACAGGCAGGATTGAGAAAGCGGTATCGTTGAATCCGGCCGCGCGGGCGTGCATCATGCCATTGATGGCTTCATTGGCGGTTCCATCACCGCTGGCTGTGACGATCACATCGTACCCTTCCTGGACAGCGCTCTCGGCGATCTCTGCGGCATGCCAGGGGCGTTCCGTGCGGACCAGGTCAAACTCCAATCCGTGTTCCCGCATCCCCGCATCAATCTCAGGAATGACCTTTTCAGCGTACCCGCGCCCGGAAATTGGATTGACGATGACAAGATACCTCATGCATACCACTCCCAAAATTAAAGTGGCATGAGTTTATCATAAATTTAGAATCCAAAACTCCGCGCTTTTCTCAAGCGCGATGAAGTTTGGTGCTTTTGTTGAACCTTATGAGTTGAGGTGCTGGGTGCGACGATATGCAGCGGGCTTGCCGCTGGACATCTGGCTCAATGCATCTACCAGCTCATCCATTGTGTAGGTACTGCTGTGTTCCATCACGCTTTTCAAAGCGCTCAGGTGCTCACACAACTCCTGCATATGCGCCTTGAACTCATCAAATGTTTCTGACGTCGCCTCGTTGCGTAAGTTTTCACTGGCCTCATGCGCCTGGTCAACGGCCTGCATGGCATTTTGGATGTGGTCTACGATCAGGTCCCAGTCCGTCATAGCATGCTCCTTTCTCGAACCGAACCCGTTTATTTCCCCAACTTCACAATAGCATGTTATGGCCTGAATTTCAAGTAGTCTTCGGGGGTGTCCAGGTCTTGCAGGATGCTGTCATTGTAAACTTCAACGTAGTGGATTTCATCGGTGTGGCTATTCAGGAAATCTCGCAATGATGCAGGGGAATGCATCTCCAGGATTTCACTCCAATGGTCACGCGCTACCAGCCAGGGATGTCCGCGCTGCATCTGGAAGCTGGGAACGACGATAGACGCTTTGCTTGCATGATATTCATCTAGGACGAGCCGTACGATGCTTTCCCGGGCCTGCGGCTGGTCGCCGAGCCCTATTAGCACCGATTCGGTCCCAGGCTCTAATCCCGCCAAGCCTGCTTGGACAGAACTCAGCATTTCACCATTGGCGTACTCTGGATTGAACACAGTCCGTGCTGAGTCTTTGACCAGCACTTCAATCTGCTCTCGTGCTCCCCCCGTGACAACCAGGATTTCATCAATTTCTGCGACCCTGAATGTGGCTATGACTTTTTCCAATACGGTCGTCTCACCCCAGGGAAGCAGCATTTTGGGTTGCCCCATGCGTTTGGATTGACCTGCGGCCAGAATGAGGGCAGTGATCATTCCAATAAATCCTTCAAGCGCTGGTAATGTTCGGGTGTGTCAACATCCAGCAGCATAGCGTCGTCATGCCAGGGTAGGTACTTTACCCTATGCTTGGAAAATATCCCGCGTCCACCCACATCTCCCTCTAATTTCATCAAATCGGGAAAAGTGACTCGATCGAATAGTACCGGGTTGGCACGCTGGTCGAGCACCATCGGCGCGATGATAGGCGCGAGCGTAGCGGCGTGTTTTTCCACAAGTGCCTGGATGATGGTTGGCGTGACCTGCGGTTGATCTGCAAGCAGGAAAATTGCCCCACCAACTCTCTCCCCCCAATTCTTCGAAGAATTGGGGGGAGGGCTGGGGAGGGGGCTTAACCCTGCCTGAATAGAGGAAGCCTGTCCGCTCTTCCACTCCGTATTATGTGCAATTTGGACTGGCAAATCTTGCACCGCAGTCTGTACTTGATCGGCATACGCTCCGGTTACCACAACGACAGGGGATAAGCCGCTCTCCAATGCCTTCCTTGCCACTGCACGGACGAAAGGCTCGCCGCGCCAGTCAAGCAGTTGCTTTGGCTGTCCAAAGCGCTGCGCTTCACCTGCTGCCAGAACGATTCCCGCGATGGGTTCGTGGACTGCGTGGATTTGTTCTTCCTTCAAGCTGGTGATAACAACAGCCTGAAAATTTGACAGCAGATCTTGTGCGATAGTCTCCGCTTGGGATTGCATGGCGGGTGAATCTGCCTGGTTGAGCAGAACGATACGGCGTGCATTTTCAGGAATGTTCTTTATTCCGCCTTTGGGATGGATTATTACGCGGATAAGTGTTGAGGCCGTAACAGTTTCACCAGAATTCAGCCCACTTAACTTACCAAAGGTCTCAGCGCGATGGACAAATTCTTCAGTGAGCGGCTTTCCCAGACCGCTTAGTCCGGCCACAACAATGACGGTTTGAACGAAATCAGGGATAGGTGGTTCATGCTTATCTGGCGCTTTTAGCGGTTTCTGGCGCGAGCCATCCGCCTCAATCAACAGGGGCATGGAATAATACCCACAGAATTTGCGTAACCACTTCATTGTTTTATTATCGAGTGGTTTGGTTCTTTCTGACTCGATTTCCCCAGTGACCAATGTGACACCGCTCAGACTGTGTTCAATCTCTTCCAGGGGCCTGGGTGATGTGGCGATGATATGCCTGTCAGCCTGGGAAATTTGCCAGACACCAAAATGTGTGGTTGCGCTCACGATAACGGGGGGCTGCAATTCCCGCGCAAGCTGGAACATGGCCGTGCTTTTTCCACCTGCGCCGACAAAAGCTACAGTGGGGGAATTTGATAAGCGAAGTGCCTGAACGAGGTTCATTTACTTCCGCCGATTTTGTTTATGCGTTTTTTTGTCGCCACATTGATGAATATTTTGAGAGAGCCTAAGATTTTGAATCCACTAATCTTCAACAGAAAACGGCGCAAAATCAAAATGGATGTCGCTCAACTCTACAGGTGGATTGGGGATGGGTTCCTTCCAGAACACTGGACGAATGAATCCTTCCCCACGATTTAATTTCAAAGCATATTCCCATTCTTGACGGCAATACGCAGATTTGCTGGAGTTTTCAGACCAGAACAACTGGAAGATACTGGCCCTGTCGATCATACGCATCAGTTCCGCATTCCATTTTTGACCAGAGCGCAGGGTTTCGAAGTCGATCAACACATTGTGTCCAAGTGCTTCGTAGGCTTTCTTACAAATATTGATGATTTCTGTATCGTGATGGCTGTAGGAAATAAAAATATCATCCTGTTGATACATTTGCCCACTGACTTCCTCGCTTCGCACGGACTCTGAACCTGTTTCTGTTTCAGTGAAAAGTATTCCCATTTTCAACGTACCTACGATCAATGGGCCAACGTAAATCGTAACCTGGGCAACCCCGGCTAAATCCGCCATAGATGCGTCGGCTTGTAACCGGAATTGAGCCCGGTGTTGATCTTCAAGCCACTGGAATGTGACCCGTTCGGGGTTGAATGTCACACCTTCACAGATTGGAACAATAGTAACCTCGGTGCCACGCGTTAATTGGGTGGTCGTAGCAGGTTTGCTCTCGTGGATATCGCCGATTTCATCCTCGAATTTGCGTGCATCTTCCCGTACGGTTTCCAGCACAGAGGGTACATATGTGTAAACCAGCAAGGTATACCATTTCTCTACGGTGACTTCTTTTGGGTAAAACGCAGAAAAGTTGACCTCTTCCTTTTCCTCCATTTTTGGAATGCCGTATGCAGGTTCCAAGTCGCTAAAAATATTTTCGTCTGAAATGCCCCTGGAGCCGGTGTCAGGTTTGGGGTCGGTGCGAAGCGCGGATAGTCCTTCTTCAAATGTCTCGTAGATGGCAATGCCACTTTTTGCAAAGCCGGTTATAGCGAGGAGGCTCTGGGTTTGCTCTGAAGGTCCGCTAAGCGCAATAGTTGCATTGTATTGCTTGCTACGACGATAAAGATCCAGTAAGAGATGCAAACCCGCACTGGAGATGTAGTCCACTTCTGCAAGATCGAAAAGTAATTTTCTCCCATAGCTGACCAGGGAAAGCAACTTCATTTCCATCGTTCCTCGAGTGGAATGATCCAATGCACCCTTCAATCGGAGAACTGTGATCTCTTGGACAGTTTCGATTCGATATTCCATGCGAATCTCCTTCTTGAAAACCTCTTCTCAGTATTCCATAAATATACTCCACAACTTTATATAATCACAAGAGTGTTGGAGTTGATAATTTCCTTTGAAAAAGGAATACAAGATGGTAGGTATCTGGTCTTTTAAAAAGGGGGGAATCTTAATCTGGATTGACGTTCTTTTTGATTTGCTTGTGGATTTGCTCTAGCAGGAGTTTCAATTCTTCACATTCTTTGTTTACCAGATGAATAGAAGATTGGAGAAGTTGTTTCTCTTCTTTTGACGAAGTTGTTTCCATTAACCGCTTGTCTCTTGCTATCTGGGTAGTTTTTTGAGAAAGCTTTGCTTCGAGTCGCTTACGGTAACCGTCATAAAAACTAGATTCATTAAGCGGTTCAGGGGTAACCGGTTCTCGTTGTTCTAAAAGATCTGTGACTGTCTCCAGAAACTTTTCGAAATCGATTGGCTTTTGGATGAAACGTGTTGCACCGATGTCCAGTGCAAATTCCCTATCTTCTCGGGCAATATAAGTGACGGTAATAAAAATCACAGGAATGGTGCGAGTTTCGGGGTCAATTCGTAAGCGGTGAACGAGATTGAACCCGTCCATTTTTGGCATCATGATGTCAGTAATCACCAGTTCGGGGCGTTCTTTTCGGATGATTTCCAGCCCATCATACCCATTTGAAGCTGTGACCACACGGTATCCCTTAATAGTAAGCGTTTTATCCAGTAATTTCAGGATATCGGGATCATCTTCGATGATAAGTAAGTAACCTTTTCCACCTGTCATATCTAATATTCTAATGAAATATCGGCCTTTTGGCTATAGTAGATTTGTCACTGTTCCGGTGCTGTAATAAAGCGCAGGTTCAGAACTTATCCTGGCATGACCCCACTTAAACCTAATCCCATAAATTGGTTCTCAATTCACTTCTAGAAAGGATTGCTTCCAAAACACCACCGCCGATTGCAAGCGCCTTATCCGAGACCAGGAAGCAGGCCTCTCGATCATCACGAGGGTCTACATCGCCAATCTTTAGGCCAGAGGTCACATGCAGACCTGGGTGGATGAGTCCGCGCAGAACACCTTTGAAGGGACTGATGATTTGTGATTTTTGATTTCCCATTGCAGATTGGACTTCGGCAATCAGGGTTTCACCTTCCAAATGATCGCCAATCTGCGCGTAACCAATAAGTTGCCCATCTATAGGAGCACGTAATACACGACGCGGGTCCCCTTCAGGTTGTTTGCTGTCGGGCTGGGTTGTGCCGTTCCAGTAGACTCGTCCTAATTTATGGCTGCGGCGAGTTTCGACCACGGCATGGCAATTCTGTCCGGCGTGGAATCCAGGCCCAAGACCGATATGAAGCGCTACCTCTACGGGCAGGGGAGCAGGGGGATGTTTTGTCAAACGGCCGTCGATTACGATGGGGATTGAAAATTCCCTCAGGATAGAGGCATCAGGATCGATAATCACCGGGATTTCTCCCGCGCCTAATACTGGTTGGACCTGTTCCCGTACAACGAGCCTGGCAACAATCCCCTCGATTTCGATCTGCCCGGCGTAGACTGCTTCTGCAAACGAGACCAAACGCCGCACAGCCAGCGGTTGCGGCAACTCGCTGATGAGCACCTTGAGTCCCGCCTTATGTAGTCGCAATGCCACGCCGGAAGCCAGGTCACCCCCGCCACGGATCAAGATGAGCGCAGACATAATTGGGAGAGAATTCCTCTCAAGGATTTCATGATGTTGATGTTTCTTGTGTTCTCGAATTGTTTTCCTGCAGCATGTGGCTGAACGAATATAACAGCAGGAAGATAAACAGGAAGAAGAATGTGTAGAGGAAAGTAAAAGCTGCCAATCGCATACTCGGGTCGATGACAATGCCGAGGATTTCCATGGCTGTTTCAGTTGGTTTTTGCAGGATGTCCCAGGAGTTCAGCCGTACGAAACGGCCGATATAGATTCCAAAACTACTCAGGCTTGCAATCACGAAAACGAAGAGCCAGCCTATCAATCGGCCGAGCCTGCGAATGACCAGGTCCTGCATCAGATATAGGGAGATGACCCCCAGCAACATGCCTGTCCATGAACACCATACGACGATGATGACGTCATACCACAAGGGCGCACCGCCGGGGTTTCTCGCAAGATCCTGGAGATCTGTCAGCATGTATGGCGCGTTGGGATAGAATATCAGCCATAGAAATGCGGTAAGCGGGAAAAAGATATACAGCCAGGTACGTCTTCGCAATAGGGCGTGCGTGAAATAAGAAAGGATAAACGGGATCCAGGCTAGGAAAAGATTCCAGATCAACCCAAGATGTCGCCCGGATTCGCTATAAGCCACGCGCGCGACCACAAGGCCAATGCATACCAGGCAGGCAGCGTTGATCAAAACGAAAACGGCAATATTGTGCCTGTTATCTCGCAGGAAAATTTTTATTCGGTTGAACATAAGTTTCAATTTGTTTCGCGAAAGTACATAATCATATCGAGGTCACCTGGTGAATGTCCAAAATCAGTCAGCATGGCAGCGGCTTCACTGCGATGCTGGGTACCGTGGTTGACCAGATGTAGCATCAAATGCCAGAGTGTATTCTGGTATGGCTTTCCGCTCATAGTTTGATAGTGGATTATGCTACTCAACATGTCTTGGGTGACTTTGTCAACAAAAGCCGTCAAGTTTTTTTCTTCGGTTTTCCAATACTCATGTAATGACTTAAACGTTGGGAAATCTTCCGGAGTCAGCCATTCGGTTGGCGAGTGACCTTCCCAACGTCTGCGCCAAATCCACTCGGCGAATAAGGTGTGAACGAGCGTATCACGCAAACTGCCATAGCTGAAAGATGTGGATGCCAGGAATTGTTCCTGATTCACATTCGAGGTTGCATTCAAGATGCGTGCATTAGCCCAGGTGTTATATTTGTACAGGGTCAGGATTTCATCTTTTTTCATCCAGAAACTCCAGCAAGAGCGGATTTACTTCATCCGGCTTTTCATAGTGCGGAAGATGTCCACACTGGTCGAAAGCGTGGAGATCAGCCTGTGGAATTGCTGCAAGTATATCTCTACTATGAGTATATGGCACGGTCTTGTCATCCCGACCCCAAAGGAGCAATGTGGGCGTGCCCTGATTCCCAACCTCACGGAAAGTAGACGAAAAGTCACCCAGCATGCCGTTACGCGCAGTCGATAGGATAGCGCGCATAAACCCTTTGTATTTCATCTGGACCATATACTGATTGACAAAAGCCTTAATATTGTCGGGATCATAAAAATCGGATTTGACACTCCTGGCCATCTGCCCGCTTCCAAACAGTCCGAAAGCCAGCTCTCCGAATCCCGGCGTTAATATACCCTTGAGAAGCTGTGCAAGCATAACGGGGCGCGCTCCTGCTGGATCAACAAGAACGAGTTTTTGCACCCTCTTTGGATAACGTGCGGTGAACGAGGCGGTGATCGGTCCGCCCATCGAGAGACCAATTAGAGAAATACGGCCAAATCCAAGTGTATCAAGTAACTCTCTCAATTGCTTGCAAAACAGGTCGATATCGTAGCGAACATGTGGCCTGTCAGAGTAGCCGCGCCCGAACAAGTCATAGCGCAGCACGCGGAAGCCGGATTTGGTTAAAAATTCAAAGGTGGGATCCCAAATGAAGTACGGGACGGAGAATCCATGCACAAGCACGACAGGTTGTCCATCTCTCAGACCACCCAGTTCGTAATGTATACATCCATTGGATAAGTGAATGAAACTACCCGACGCGCTGGTGCGGGCGGTTTCATCCAGTTCTTTGGTTTCACTAAGATAGGGAAACGTCCAGGGCATAGTTATCTGGCCCTGAGCGGACACTGAGTTTGTCGAAGCGGTAGTCGAAGGGCAGTTTTTCTAAGAACCTTGCGCGCTTCAACTGCGTTCTTCTCTTCGCTGCGCTTCGCTCGATATTCCGCTCAGCGTCACAGTTAAATTTTACCTAATCCTCGCAGGATGCGTTCCGGGGTGAGCGGGAATTCGTCATACCACACACCTGTTGCGTCGTGCACCGCTGCCGAAATAGCCGCCGCAGTGGGCAAGAATGGCATTTCACCCACGCCGCGCGCGCCCCAGGGACCGTTCGGGTCGGGATACTCGACGATAACAGAATCGACTTTTTCCGGGATATCCCAGATGGTGGGAATGAGATAGGTGCTAAGCTGGTCGGAAAGAACCTGGCCGTCTTTGGTTTTGTAGTCCTCCAGCATGGCGTAACCCTGTGCCTGCACCACTCCGCCCTCGATCTGGCCAACCACCAGGTCGGGGTTGATGGCTTTGCCAAGGTCATCTGCGGCAACGATGCGCAGTACGCGCACATGTCCGGTTTCGGTATCTACTTCCACTTCGGCTGCTTGAGCAGAATAGGCATAGGCGAAGTTGGGCATGGAATGGCCGGTCTCTTCATCGAAGGGAGTAGTCGCAGGCGCCAGATATTTGAACTCGCCGATGGCTGGCCGTTCTTCTGCTTTCCATTTTTTTAGGGCAACTTCAGCCGCGCCACGGATGGAATTGCCAGACATAAATGTCATTCGTGAGGCAGATACTGAGCCGGAATTCCCCATAATGGCTGTGTCGGATGAAACCAACGTTACCTTTTCTGCTGGAACGCCAACCGCTTCCGCAGCCATCTGGGTCATCACAGTGTGTGTTCCCTGGCCGACCTCTGCGCTGGCGTGCAGTAAAACTACTTCGTCGATCTCAGCCTTGCCGTGTAATTCGATGCGCGCCCAGCAGTTCTCCTGGTAACCAAACGAAAAGCCGACGTTTTTGAACCCCGCAGCAAAGCCATGCCCGCGGAGGATATGACCGTCATTTTGCTTTTTGTAGTTCGACCAGTCGGATTTGTCCGCTGCAGCCTGGATCACTTCGGGAACGCTGACCGGGCCCGGGGCTGGCGTGCCAACTCCGAGCGTGAGTCCGTCGCGCAGGGCGTTCCTTAGACGGAATTCGACCGGATCTATGTCGAGTTTTTCGGCCAGTTTGTCCATCTGCAGTTCGGCCATGTACAGCGCCTGGGGAGCCCCGAAGCCACGAAAGGCAGCACCGGGAACGTTATTGGTGTATACGCCATATATGTCACTTTTGACGTTGGGGACGAAATACGGGCCGATGCAGGTGATGGCGGAATTGCCCAATACCTTGTTGGTAGTGTACATGTATGCGCCGGCGTCGCCGATCAATTCGATCTCAGCAGCGACCAATTTTCCATCTTTGGTCGCGCCCCACTTCCCGCGTACCACGGTGGCGTGCCGTTTGCCATGTCCGATGATAGACTCCTGCCTGCTCCAGATGATCCGTATCGGCCGGCCCAGTTTTTGGGCAGCCAGCGCCAGTGCAATCTGCACCGACATGTCTTCACGTCCGCCGAAAGCGCCACCGATAGCCGGATATACAACACGTACATCTTCATCTGACAAGCCGAGTGCATGCGCGATTTGCTCGCGGTCCTCGTGTGTCCACTGACCGCCAGCCTTGACTGTGATACGACCGTCATCATCAATGTAAGCCAGACCAGCTTCGGGTTGTAAAAAAGCATGTTCCTGGACGGGCGTGCGATATTCGCCTTCGACGATCACGTCAGCATTCTCGAACCCGGCCTGAATATCGCCTTTGCGGATTTTATAATGCACGCAGATATTGGAGTCGCCGATTTCTTCGTGCACGCGTGGCGCATCGGATTGCATAGCGGCTTCCGAGTCCAAAA
Source organism: Anaerolineales bacterium (assembly GCA_050115035.1). GTDB lineage: Bacteria > Chloroflexota > Anaerolineae > Anaerolineales > Villigracilaceae > JAABUE01. The sequence goes on from JASFRG010000016.1 coordinate 18,424, forward strand.
TCAGGGGCAGGTCTTCGTATTCGACCTGGATCAAGTCACATGCGGCGGCGGCCTGAGTCTCTGTCTCTGCAACGATGACAGCCACCTGATCGCCTACGAAACGTACGATATCGCCGCCCTCCTTTGATGAGCCTGGTCCGCACAATACAGGCTGATCCTGCCACTGCAGACCGTATTCATTAACGGGGATATCCGCCGCAGTGTAAATGGCAACTACGCCCGGAGCGGCCAGTGCCTGACCTGTTTCAATATGTTTGACGCGCGCATGTGGACGCCCGGCAAATAAGATTTTCATGTGCAACATGCCCGGCATGGACAGGTCGCCCGAATAGGGAGTTTCGCCTGTCACCTTGCCACGGGCATCAATACGAGGGAAGGATTGTCCAACAATTTTTGTCGTCATATCGTTTAGCGTTTGTATTTTTTGATTTTAACTTTTGGTGGGGGAGCATCCATTGGACCATAGCGAGAGGGTGTAGCCATTCGGTACATGAAGGCATAGATCACAGTTAGGATACCGGCGAAGAATATGATGTATAGAAAGGTGAGTCCCAGAGTTGCCAGGATGGCGTAACGGCCAAACAGAAATCGAAAGGCTTGGGCCAGCACCGGCACAGCCTGTAACCATTCTGGGGTCTGCGGTGTAAACAGTAATTCTCGAGGAACCAGACCACGATTCAGGAAAAACGGCATCGTAACTTCAGCTGCGGCATAGGAAATAACCGGCACGAGAATGATCATCACGCATCCAATACCGCGCCAGATGGGCGGCGGACCGGCGGCCCTTGTCGGGCCTTGTTTTACAGTTTCACGGTATCTTCCCATTCTGATTCTCCAGTCTACGCCTTGAGTTTGCTGGCGTCCTCGATCGCTTTTACAATTTTGTAATATCCCGTGCAACGACATAAATTGCCAGTGATGGCTTGTTCGATCTCGTTACGCATGGGATGTGGGCGTTCTTCTAACAGCTTAGCTCCAGACATCAAAAAACCAGGCGTGCAATACCCGCACTGGACAGCGCCGTCATCGATAAAGGCCTGTTGCACCGGATGAAGTTTGTCGTTGAAGGCCAGACCTTCCACGGTCACGATTTCTGCCCCGTGCGCGCGTGGCGCCGGGACGAGACAGGCCATAACGGCCTTGCCGTCGAGAAAGACTGTGCAGGCGCCGCATTCGCCTTCAGCGCAGCCCTCTTTGGTTCCGGTTAGCTGCCCTTCTTCGCGCAACAGACGCAACAATGTTTTATCATGTCCGCTTGTAAAGGTATACTTTTTTCCATTGACGGTGGTTTCGATAGGATTCTCAGGAAATTTTGTATCTGACAACCCATTCCCATTATGAGCAACTGCTTCCTTCCCCCACAACATCACCGGTTCAGACGGGATTGAGCCCTGCTCATCCCCATTGAGCACCGACCTTATCCCGCGCGCCGTGCAGACGCGTACCATCTCATGCCGGTACGCTGCCGAGCCGCGGATATCGTCAATCGGGGTCGAAGCTTCCATTGCCAGTCGCGCGGCCTCGCTAATGACTTCCTCGGTCAGTTTCTTGCCTGTCAGATATTGCTCTGCCTCTTCCGCGTGAATAATCGTCGGGGCAACGGCTCCCAGCGTGATGGATGCTGAATTAACGGTATCAGCTTCGAGCCCAAGAATGACCGCAACGTTGATAACGGAAATAGCCTGTGCACGCCGCAAGGCCAGTTTGATGAACGTCCCATGTTGATTCTTTTTCATGGCTGGGAAAGCGATGTCCAAAAGAAGTTCATCAGCTTTCATTACCGTCTTGCGTACTCCGGTGTAGAAATCCTTTAACATCACTTTACGTTCGCCACTTGTTGAAGCCAGCACCACCCAGGCGTCCAATGCCATCAATGGTGTGATGGTGTCGTTGGCCGGCGAAGCTGTGATGAGATTGCCCGCCACCGTCGAACGGTTGCGAATTTGTGGCGCGCCCACTTCCCAAGAGGCCCGTGCCAATGGAAAGGCACGCTCACGGATGAGCTTGGAGGCCGCGCAATGGTTATGTGTGACCATTGGTCCGAGGTGAATGACACCATCCTCATCCAGGGTGATCTGGTCGAGACCGGGGATACGGGTGATGTCAATCAGGGTGTGGATACCTCGGCGCACACCGCGCTCGAGTTCCAGGATTAGGTCGGTGCCACCGGCAACGATGCGGGCGCTTTCCCCATATTCACCCAAAAGGCGGATTGCCTCTTCTGTGGTGGCTGTGTTGTAGTAATCATGCCACATAGGCCTTCCTTTTTATAGATGTCATCATCCCGCCTGATTGCGGCGAGGCAATGACATCTTGTTATTTTTTTGATTAATGTCCAGCGCCGTTGATCATCTCATAGCGGCGATCAAAGGTGGTGACGGCTTCACGAGTTAATGCCGTCAGATTGCGAATGGCAGCTTTCAGACCATCCTCATCTCCCATGCTGGCCTCAACGTTATCTAACGCACGTCCAATTTGGTCGGCGACATCGAAGAAAGCCAGGTCGAACTGGTAAAGCTGTGCAAGTTCATTTTCATTGATCTTGACAGCATCGAAGAAACCACTGTATCCATAGGTTGCCGTGCGGATCTTGTCTGTGAAGGTGCGCAGTTTGATGGCCGCCTGTTCCATGTCATCCATCAATTCGATCATCCCTTCATTGACCATGTCGGTCTGGATGTTCGAAGTGCGCTTCCAAAGCTCTTCGAAGCGGTCTGCAACTGATTCGCGCAGGAGTTTGTCCGCTGCGCGGCGGTTTTGGCGCTCTACATAGCCTTTGAAACCGGGTAGATACGAGGCCAGTTTTTTAAATACATCCATCTGGCCGCTTACTTTATCAAATAAATCGCTCATGTGTGCCTCCTGCTACAATATACGGAAAATCCGTGTTTTGGCCTCGCTCTGCGCTCATTATAGCCTGAGTTTGTGGTTATAATCAAGAAAACAAAATTATTAGGAGAGTTCCAATGACTACCGATATTCAGTCCTTATTGGGCGATAAAGCAGAATCTCTGCTTGGATTCGAATCCCCCAAGATTTCAAAAGAACGTTTGCATGTACCAGGTCCGGATTTTGTTGATCGTATATTTGCACATTCTGACCGAAACAATCGTGTGCTTGGCAACCTGTCACGGATTTACAATCACGGGCGATTGGCGAGTACAGGGTATCTGTCAATTTTGCCTGTAGATCAGGGCATCGAGCACTCGGGTGGCGCGAGCTTTGCGAAGAATCCAGATTACTTCGATCCGGAGAAGATTGTTCAACTCGCTATGGAAGGCGGTTGCAATGCGGTTGCATCAACCTTTGGCGTGTTGGGCATGGTGTCACGCAAATATGCGCATAAGATTCCATTCCTGGTGAAGATCAATCATAATGAGTTGCTGACTCATCCGAATCAATATGAACAGATTTTGTTCGGCACTGTGGAGCAGGCTTATGACCTGGGCGCTGCGGCCGTCGGTGCAACAATCTATTTCGGTTCGGAAGATTCGCATCGTGAGATTATCGAGATCGCGCAGGCGTTTGCGCTGGCACACGAGCTTGGTATGGCGACCGTGTTGTGGTGCTATCTGCGGAATTCAGCCTTCAAGCTGGACAAGGATTACCACGTTTCTGCCGATTTGACAGGGCAGGCAAACCACCTGGGTGTTACCATCGAAGCGGATATCGTCAAGCAGAAGCTGGCTGAAAACAATGGTGGTTTCATTGCTTTGAATACAGAAAGTGTTTCTTACGGCAAACTCGATAAGCGAATTTACAGTGAGTTGACCAGCGATCACCCCATCGACTTGAGCCGTTATCAGGTGGCAAATTGTTATATGGGCCGTGTAGGTCTCATCAACAGCGGCGGCGCTTCGGGCGACAACGATTTTGCGGATGCTGCTGAGACAGCCGTGATCAATAAACGCGCCGGTGGGACGGGGCTCATTTCAGGACGCAAAGCCTTCCAGCGTCCGATGGTAGAAGGCGTGAAACTGCTGAATACCATTCAGGATGTTTATCTGGATGAGAGTATCACTGTGGCATAAGTCACTGTTTTATTCTAAGAAAAGACCTCGGAGATTTTACCGCTCCGAGGTCTTTTCTATTGTGCGCTATGCCTTATGCAAGGAAAAGACGTGCGATTTAGATTTTTACATTGTGGTGTCGACCCATCTGGTTTTTTGTTCCTGCGGGGGGAGGTTCTCCCGGCGCCATTTCATGCAACGTTTGGCTAAATTTTCAGCATGCTCGTAGTAATACGATTCGCCTCGTTTTTCTCTTTCAAACTGCACAATGGGTTCCAGCTTTTCCCAGGATTTAAATATCATGGGGTGCATCCAGGGCATAACCAGTTCGTCAGATACCCATCCGGGTTGTGTAAGGAAAGCCACTCGGTCTAGCGAATTGAGGACGGTCTTCATAGCATCCCGGTCTTCTTCACTCAAGTTATTTAAGATCTCCTCGGGATTGCCCTCGAGCTTGAAAACCCTTCTGCGCGCTTGGATGCTTTTTGGTGCGTTCAACTCGTCGAACAGGCGGTCAGCGACATCAATGTGACGGGCTTTGGAGACCTCTTCCAATTCTTGGTAAGCAAAGTAGGCAGCCCCAAATACAGCTGCGGCGGCCACTGCTGCCGAAATAGATTCAAGATTTTCCCAAAGTTGAGAAGCAGTGATCAGCGCCGCCAAACTGATTATAAAAATAAAGGCAGAAATTATTATTGTTGTCCTGGACTCGTTAGCTTTCATTCGTGTTTCCTTTCCAAATCCATAACTGTTTCGTAGTAAGGGATTCCCTTTGCGTTGTTCCCAGTTTAGAGGAAAAATGGGAAAAGGGCAAGAGGTGAATTGCAACGGTATAATGATGAACAATCGCTAAAGTTTTATGGAGTTCTTATGCCAGTCTCAGATCAGGGCATAAACCTGGATCGTTATATGCTCATCCCGCGTACAGCGATTTTTGTGCGGCGCGGTGATTCATATTTACTGCTGAAAGGCGCGTCGACCAAACGTTTATGGGCCGGAAAATACAACGGTCTGGGAGGACATGTGGAGCAGGGCGAGGATGTGCTTTCTGCTGCGCAACGTGAATTGTTAGAGGAAACTGGTCTCGAAGCTGATTTGTGGTTGTGCGGCACCGTGATTGTCGACAGCGGCCAGAACCCCGGGATTTGTCTGTATGTGTTTAGCGGGGAATGCTCAGAGGGCGAACCCAGGCCCTCGGAAGAGGGAACAGCCGAATGGGTGTCGTTCGATGCGTTAGACGAGTTACCACTTGTAGAAGATTTGCCAATTTTATTGAGTCGTATTCATGTGATGAAACGTGGTGATATTCCATTTTCAGCGCGTTCGTATTACGAAAATGATGAATTAATCATTGAGTTTGCAAAATAAAAACGGGCGGCATATGCCGCCCGTCCGTTCAGGGGATATTGTAGGATTGTAATTCTATTGTTTCATTGAAGGACATGCCCATGAGGTCGCCGGTGCTGGTCGCTTTGATCCAGCCCACGCCTGGCGCAAACCAGAGATCGGTGGGACCGGTGAAGGTCACCGGCGTTGTGATACCTGAGAGGGAGAGTTGCATATCCAACACCATATCCGCATGGATTTTCATGGCATTGAACGTGCCCGCCGGTACTGTGACACTTTCCTGACCGATCGCGGTGAAGGTGAAAGTAGCTGCACCCAGAGCATGGGCCTGCGTACCGGAAAGTTCCATATCGCCTTCGAAGTCCAATGAATATGGCCATTGGTAACCCGCGTTGACCGTTTTTGGCAGGTTGACGCCTTGAACATTACTGGTATTCAAATCCATTTGGATCCCATTGGCGAAAATACCGCCCGCAGCACCGCCTCCAAAGGTGAGGGCTGCCAGGCCTTCCGGCTTACAAGTCCATTCCTGCGTGCGGGTTAGATCATCAAACTGGGATGTCAGCGAGAATCCATCTTCGCGGACATCTGTGATTGTGTCCATAAAGCTATAATTGCCGGCAGTGCTGCCCGTACCTGAATAAGTCCAGGTTGCGCCGAGCTTTACGGGAAAAAGCTGATTGGCGCACAACCCTTCAGCCTCTTGTACCTGAGTGGGAGTAGCTGTTGGAATGGGTACCGGAGTTTCCCCTGCAGGTGGGCTGAGATTACAGGCTTGAAGGATCAACATCAGTGTCAATCCGATCAGGGTGGCAAACTTGTTTAAATTGTATTTCATATAAGTCTCCTGTACGTTTAAATTTGTTCCTATTTTGATGCGGTATTGAATTGGTAGGCTTTCCCCATTTGGATTGTATGTCCTATTGCATCTACAAATTGAGAGCTTTCAGGGTTTCCACTCTGGCAGGCGCATCGTAAAGATGCTGCCCTGGCCGTGCTCGCTTTCGACTTCCAGCGTGCCTTTGTGCTGTTGGATAACCTGTCGTGTGATTGCTAACCCGAGCCCGATGCCGCCAAACAAGTCATCGGCTTCTCTCTCCATGTGATAGAAGCGGTCAAAGATGCGCGGACGTGTGTTGGGTGAAATGCCGATACCGTGGTCTTCAACAGTGACAATGATTTGACTTTTACCTTTTCTCAAGCGGATTTCCACATCCCCGCCGCGGGGACTGAACTTGATGGCGTTATCGACCAGCGCAGTCAGTGCACGCTCAAGCGATTTTGTGTCTCCAGAGACGGGCGGTAAATCATGATCTTCCGTAAGGCTGAGATGGACGCCCTGTGTTGCAGCCTGGGATTTGTAGCGCTCCAATACGGTTGATGCTACCTCACCCAGGTGTACAGCCTGGAATTCCGGGAGCACCAGATCCATTTCCTGTAAGAAAAGGATATCGTTGACCAATGTCACAATCTGATGAATGTTTCTCGACACGGTATCTAGTGCGTGAGCCAGTTGCTTCTGGTTGAGCATGCTGCCCTGTTGCAGGATTTGCAGATAGCCGCTGGCGGCCATCAGTGGCGTGCGCAATTCGTGCGCCACGTTGGTCAGGAATTCCCGGCGGGCGACATCCTGTTCGGCCAGCCTTTGATAAGCCTGTGCCAGTTCGCGCGCTCGCATACGTAAATCTTCGATGGCCATTTCGTCGTTTTCGCGCAAGCGATTGCTGATCTCATGAACCATTGCCAATGCAATCGTATTGCTGCGGTTGAGAACTTTGTCAAATGCACCTTTGTCGAGTTCCAGGACGACCAGGTCGGTTTTAGCGATTACGGTTGCGGCGCGAGGCGCATTGTGGATAAGCGCCATCTCCCCAAAAAAGTCCCCCGGGCCAAGGGTTTGTAATAAGCGCGCTTCGCTTTGATTGATTTCCTTGGTGACCTCCGCGCTGCCTTCCAAGATCATATAAAAGATTCTTTCGACTTTGTTTTCACGACATAGCACGCTCTCAGCCGGATAGCTGTGAATCTGGCTGTGTGAAATCAATTCCTGCACCTCATCGGGAGTGATGCCGGGAAATGCCCTGGGAATGATCTTGCTGGGCGCGCGCTTGGTGGTCATAGGTTTATTTTAGCATCGGATTTCACCCTAAACTTTTCACCCATTGGGGCTATCGTTATCCTGGGCCTGGATAGCAGCTTCGAGTTCGGGATGCATTTGCCAGCCATCAGCTGTGAGCACCTGTCTGTCCCAGGGAAAGATGAGCAGAGCATCGCTGGTCAGGGCGGTGAAGTCAGGTTGGGGATCGGCCCAGGTGTGGGCGACCAGGCTCAGGGTCCAGACGCGACGCGCGCCACGCTCGAGCGCCCGGGCTCCGACGATGGCCAGGGTTTCGCCCGTGTCGGCGATCTCATCGATCACGGCCACCCTCTGGCCTGTCACCGTTGCCGGGACGTCCACCCGCCAGATGGGACTCTCATATTGCACCACATCGTTGACCCGGCGTGTCACTCGCACGGGATACAGTTCCCGCCGCAGCGCACAGGCGACTGCCGTAGCCGGGAACAATCCCGCGCGGGCGATGCCGATGACGAGGTCGATTTTCTTCTCGGCTAGTTGCTCGGTCAGAGAACGGCTGAGTTCCCCAAAGCGTTCCCAGGAAATTTTCTTGACCCCTTTGCGGTGGGCGTAATCGTAACTTTTCATTCGAGCTTGTAGCCGATCATGCGCAGGAAGTTCTTGCGCCAGGCGATGCCTTCTTCATCTTCCACGCCTTTTGGCGAGAAGCCATCCACCACGCCCAGAATGCCGCGGCCCTGCTCGGTTTCCCCGATCAATACTTCGGTCGAGTTGGCAGTCGCGCAGAAGACGCGCGCCACTTCGGGAATCATCTTGACCGCGTTCAGCACGTTGATGGGATAGAAGCCCTCGCCCAGGAACAGGATGAAGGAGTGACCCGCGCCAATGGTGAGCGCGTTCTTCTTAGCAAGTTCGATCATAGCCTCATCCGTGCCCGTCCAGCGCACCAGACAATCCCCGGATGCTTCGCAAAATGCAAAACCAAACTTGATACCCGGCACGCTGGTGACCAGCGTTTCGTGCATATCTTCGACGGTTTTTATGAAATGGGATTGGCCAAGGATGAAATTGATCTCTTCAGGTTTTTCGATTTTGAGGGTTTTGATTTCCATGTACGCAGCCTCCGTTTATAGGGTATTAATTTAAGAAATCTTCGTTCCACAATGTCTATACAAATTTTAGCAAAAAAATTGACTTTTGCAGGCGAATTCTAAAAAGGGGAAAACTTTTTAAAATTCCATGCCCGGGAGCCATTGATTTAGCAGGCGCAGAAATTCAGGGTCGATGCCATTGCCGCCGATGAAGTGGGGCGCCAACGCCAGGCCGCCGATGGCGTACATCAGCGAGATAGCCGCACCGCCGATGGCAAAGGCTCCGCCCAACGCCAACCCACCGCCTGCCGCTATAATTCCAATGGCCAGCCCGCCAAACGAGATGAATCCCAATCCAAGCCCGCCGAGCGTGATGCCACCAGCAGCCAGTCCGCCGATCGCTAGTCCGCCGATGGCAATATTGCCAATCGCAATGACACCCCTCGCAATGCGCGGCGCGCCGGTCTCCGGGTTGAGACCCTGTGCGATGTGAATCAGCGGCCAGCCAAAAATTTCCATCTCCGATTTATACTCGTAATTCCAGCCGTAGCCGTAGGGTGAGTGAACCAATCTCGAAGACTTTTCGGCGACCTGACGGCCATCCAGCCATTCGCCGCAGTACCGGCATTTGATAGCCTCATCTTGGATCTGCTCTGCGCAATAGGGGCAAGTTTTCATATTCTCTCTCCTTGGTCCGCGCGGTGCGATAATACCCATCAGGCCTCTTTCAGCCCATAGAACACCAGCAATGTGCTGCCGTATTTTCTTTGCTCAAGTTCTTCCAGATTGTTCAATGCAATTGCCTGATATTCTCGTGGCGCAATCTGTACTGTTACCCAGCCGGTTTTCGTCATCCAGTCGATATTTTCGTCCAATGCCAACAGCGCGCGCAACCACATCCCTTTGTATTGCGGCGGCGCGATGTAGATGAATTCAAATTGTCTGTCGGGGTGTGCCCCCAGCATGGAGAAAGCATCTCCACGACGGATTTCGGCGCGTTCGTTAAATTTGCAATGTTCCAGATTCCATTTGATTGTTTCGATTGGCGCACGGTTTAAATCGCTGAAGCGTACCCACGCCGCGCCGCGACTGAGGGCTTCGATGCCCACTGAGCCTGTTCCGGCGAACAGGTCCCACCAGGTCGAATCGACCACGTACCCGGCCAGGATGTTGAACAGCGCTTCCTTGACCCGATCAGTGATGGGGCGGGTGGTGTCGCCGGGTACGGACTTCAACTTGCGTCCACGCGCGGTGCCGGATATGACCCTCAAACTCATTCTACGCTTTCGCGGGCTGCCATGATATTTCCATGCGGTGCGATGACAGGTACTACACAGCCGGTGGACAGGATAAACTTTTGGCCTTTTGTCTGCGCAATAGCATCCTTCGCTTCACGCCAGACCTCATCCTGATTCCGGTAAACCAGCGTATCCTGTCTCAAGCCGCCACATACAACCCCTGCGTACGCTTTTTGTGCCTCTGCCAGTGAGGGTGGATATTCGCGGTCATGCCAGTTGACGATGGGAAAGTTGAACTCCTCAACGATTTCAAAGTAAACGTCCCTGCCATGCAGATGCAGCAGATTGCACCACGATTCACTAGCTGGCTCAAGCACTTTGTGGTCAAAGGGAATGCCGAAAGTTTTGTATTCGTCTAGTGTGAGCAGTCCGGCTTGTGCGTGTTGAATGGCGTAGAAGATTCCGTCCACACCAGTTTCAAACGCCGCTTCGACGAAGCGTTGGGTTGTCAGGGCAATGACCTCCAGTCCCTTCATGACCGCTTCGGGATATTTGCGGATGTGCGCAATCAACTCCGCGCCGCCGAGCAGGTTCTTGGCCTGGGCCAGCGGGCTGAAGACGGTTTGCAGCATGGGTGTGTCAGGGCCAAGTCCTGCGCGGATTTGACGGAGGCAGGCCAGTTGGGCGGCCAGATGCGGGGCTGAGGGGTCGAGGGCAGATAATTTATCCCAGTCTCCCGGTTCCTGTATCAGGCGTTTTGTGTAGCGGCGCGTTCCCTCGGTGTGGCCCTCCCAAACATCTTCCACGCCCCAGTCCCTGAGACAGAACGAAGAAGCGGGCGTGACTTTGACCAGGTCGAAATCATAGGTTTTCTGGAAATTCAAGGTAGCCGCAGCTTGCGTGTCAGAAGCCTGATCATCGACGGGATAGTGTCGCCACAGGGCAACCGGGGGGCGGTCGGTGGTTTCGCCGTTCAGGCAGGCCTGGAGTCTTTCGCGGTGGGTAGGTGTCATGCTTATCGCCTTTGTAATGCGCAGAACACAGCGCCTTCTCGCTCGACTGTGAGCGCGTAAAAATTTTCCTCGCTGAGCGCTTGCACGCCTGGCTCGGCGCGCGCGCTCCACAAAACATAGTCGCCGGGTTGGACGGCCTTGCGGGCAAAGTCATACACGTTGACGTTCTCCGGCGCGTAGTATTGTGCGATGTAAAACTCGCGTCGCACATACAGATCGACCGACTCATCGGTGTTGGCAGCCAACTCCTTGACGGCGTCTTTATAACAGGTCAACCAGTAGTCGGTCTCGTATTGCCCGGCTGCGCCGCCCGTCCCGCCGACGAGCGTATTGTAATACGTATATTGATAGGGATGCAGCCTGACGTCTGCAATAACTCCTGGCAACAAAACGATCACGACGAGTAGCGCGTACACCCAATTCGCTGAAATTCCCTGGTAAATTTCTTCGAAGACGAAGCCGCCCAGAATGAATACAGGGGGCAGGATGAACAGGAAGTGACGGTAATTATCGTACGTCGCCGGGCGCAGGATGACGACATATAGGAGCATAAAGGCAAACCAGAACACGAGGATACTGAGGCTGCGCCATTCCAGCCGTTTTTTGGTTAATCGCATCAGCGCAATCACGGAGCCGATGAAAAAAAACGGCCAAACTGGTTCGGTGAGGGTGATGCCCAACAACCAGGGCAAGTAACGTTGCGGTAGTTCGAAGGAGCGATACAAGTCACCCATAAAAAGCACATTGGGGGTGGTGGAGTAGCTGGTCATCAATTCGAGCACTTCCACGAAAGTCTTCACTGGAGTAGCCCAAAGATATGGCCAAGTAACGTAGGTGGTGATCATCGCGACAAACCCTACGGGGATGAACCACAGTAATGATTTCTTTTGGCCAAGTAGCAGCGCATATAAAAAGAGCATGACACCCAGCAAAGGCCCCGTCATGCGCTGGTTGGTGGCCAGCCCGATCAAAATTGCTGTAATCAACATGACGGGCCAGTCTTTTCTGAGTTTGAAGTCGGGCGATGTGAAACGGTCTACCATGCGCAGCCCGAAATACACACCAGCGATAAAAGTTGTCGCAAAAGGCATGTCCTTGGGATTGATGAAACCGTGTTCCCACAAGACCGGTTGGGTCAGATAGAGAGCCGTAGAGGCGAGCGCGCCAGGCGGACCGAGCCAGCGCAGGCTGATCTTGTAGACGAAGTATGCTCCCACCAAATAGGTCACAAAATTGACCAGATGCCATAAAGGGATGCGTTCGATGCCCGTCAATGCTTGGAGCGCATACATACCCAATCGGGCGAAAAGAATGTAACCCGGCCCGTGGTTGCGATGATCGCCCTCGCTGGGACCGTAAGCCTGATTGAGATCGAAATCCGGACTTAAGTGCGCGGAGATGGAGTAGGCATAGCCGATGGCATCCGCGTATCCGTAATACAGATACTCGTCCCAAGCCATGCCGTAGTCCTGGAAGGTAAACATGCCGACGAGCAGGCAGATGGCAAGCAGGATTAAAATGGGCGCGTTTTTGTTTTGCAGGAATCGTCCCAGGCGTTGGTGAACGGACATTTTGTGATTTTACCCCGAACTGCCAAAAGGAAATTATCTGAGCTGTGTTTACTCGGAATCCGAATCTTTCTTTTTCCCCATTGTTTTCAGCAAGCTGCTCAACTCTTCTTCTTCCCCCTGCTGGCCTTTGATGTAATCGGTCATGAATTGCGAGCGGCGCAGGCGCAGTGCCATGGGGGCGACGGTCTTCAAGTCTGCGGTTGTGACCTTCGTGCGCCCGTCGGCAGCGGCGTGGGCGCGGGCTGATTCGAACCAGGTGATCTCGGCGCGCAGCGAGTCGATGCCCATTTTTTGTACCAGACCGATGGCCGGGTTGGCGACCGAATCAGGAATAGTTACCTCACTCAGACGTTCACGCGCGGCCTGGATCTCTTCCTTGGCGGCCTGGATTTCATTTGCGAACTGGGCGATCATCTGACGCGGGTTGGTGAAATAAGCCTGAACGCGGCGGTAGGCTTCCAGGCGCTCATCCTGCTTCTCCAGTCCCTGCACGATGACGCGCAGCCCGAAGCGGTCCAGGATTTGCGGACGCAGGCGCCCCTCCTCAGGGTTCATCGAGCCGATCAGCAGGAAGCGTGCACGGTACGTAGCCGAGACCGGTCCGCGCCGGACGGTGTAAGTGCCCTGCGCAGCGGCATCCAGGATGGCGTCCACAATCTCATCGCCCAGCATGTTGACTTCGTCGATGTAGAGCAGGTTGCGGTCAGACTGGGCCAGGATACCGCGCCGGATACGCATGCGTTCATGTTCCACGGCGGCGCGCTCGTCGATACCGCCGACCACATCTTCGAGACGGGCATTTAGCGGCAGTTCCACCAGGCGCGCGCGGTCGGATGTGGTCAAGGATTCGCCCCGGGCGTATTTCTCGGCGCAGTCCGGGCAGATGGCAGTGATACCGCCGGTTTCCACATCTTCGGGTAAACAGCCGTAGTGACATTTGCTGCGCTCCACCTGCGGAAGCAGGTCCAGTAGGCTACGGACGGCGGTGGTCTTGGCTGTGCCGCGCGGGCCGATCAGCAGGATACCTCCCAGGCTGGGATTCACCAATCCCAGTAGGAGCGCCAGTTTCATCTCTTTCTGTCCGACAATAGCCAGGAAGGGGAAAGGCAGTGGTTCTGCCAGGCCGCTGTCTTCTTGCGGCAGTTCACGCAGGGATTTGCCCGAGACGTAGTCGATCAGCTCACGTAGGGAGCGGAAGGTGTCTGTCGATTCCCCGCCGTCAGATTGGGTAGAAGTATTTGGCGTGCTATCGGGTTCTAAAGATTTTTCAGTCATTTTTGTGTGCCAGGCGGTGCTTTTGTCTTGCCTGCGCCTTGTTCATTCGATCTTTATCCTCGTCCGTTTCGGCGAGCAGCGCTGGAACCGGGGCTGGATTTCCATGCCTGTCGAGAGCTACATAAACCAGATAAGCCGTGTTGGTATGCGTTTGTTCCCCTGACACTGGATTCTCGGCTGTGACCTGCACTTCGGCTTCCATCGAAGTCTTTCCGGCGTAGGTCACTTCCGCGTTCAAAATGACCAGATCGCCGATGCGAATTGGCTGCCGGAAGATTAACTGGTCGATGGCTACGGTGACCACGCGGCGTTGGGCATGCCGCATACAAGCCAGGGCGCCAGCCTCGTCCACCAGTTTCATGATCCAACCGCCGTGCACGTTGCCCAGGTTATTGGCGTGCTCTGGTTGCATCAATTGGGCGATGCTGATCTTGGAGGCGCTCATCGGTTTGGCCGTATGTTCTTCAAGCATATCAATCCAGATCTGCGCGAAATTCGCCGCTATCTATGGTGTGCAGACGTTCCGGGTAGTCGAGCAATACGTCGATCTGACTGTGTGTCAGTTCGCGCATCATTGGCGCTAACGGGACCGTGGCCGGGGGATAGACTTTACCAGGAGACGGAGGCGGCTTCAAGCGCGGTTTGAGCGTGTTGGTCACTCGTCTGCCGATAATGCGTTTATCGTCAGTCAATTTTCCGACATAAGTTCCAAGCACTGAATAGATTTCTCGTTTGGGTGTGATAAAACCGATCCAGTCGCCCATGCGGTTGAAGATGTACGGGTAGGAGAGAAAGGCCTCCGCATCTCCTTTGGAGGTGTACAGTGGAATCAATTTTCGTGCGGACGAATTCATATTTCCTGCCTTAAAAAAACTACCAATTAATCTACATCATTATACGTCCAATATCGGTTCACGAAAAAATTCCAAAGCATTACAATTCCGACCGCCAACGCCAGGGTGAGATTTTTCGCCAGGAATTGTGATGTGAAAGGACCACGTAAATTCATGTTCTCTACCAATCTCAAAAAGGGCGGTTCGATGAAATGCAGAATGGGAATCCGGATGGCAACTCCGGCGATGTTGACCGCGAAAAACATGCTCAACTGTCGTGCAATTGGGCGGGAACGCGAGTCGGGATAGGTCCAGAAGCGGTTCCAGATAAAGTTACTGATAATCGCGCAGATGAAGGAAATCGTTCCCGCCAGAACGAGTTGCATGCTCCCAACTTGCGTGAGCAGATTCATCACCCCGAAATCGATCACCGCGCCAATTACCCCGACGACAGCAAATTTGAGGAACCGTTCCCGCTCTTTAACGTTGTGGATCAGGATCATTTGATTCCCAATTTCTCCTTGAAATATGGGATTGTCTTCTTGATGCCCATCTCGAGGTCATATTGGGGTTCCCAGCCCAGGATGTTTTTTGCGCGGGTGATGTCCGGTTGGCGGCGTTGGGGATCACGCGTGGCACGCTCATCTGGCATGAAAGAGACACCGGCTTTGTTTTCGGTGACCTTGTTGATAGCCTCCGCAAATTGCAGGATGGTCATCTCGTGTGGATTGCCGATGTTGACCGGTTCGTGTTCGTCCGACATGAGCAGGCGCACGATGCCCTCGACCAGGTCGTCGACGTAACAGAAGCTGCGCGTCTGGCTACCATCGCCGAAGACGGTCAATGGCTGGCCGAGCAAAGCCTGCTTCAGAAAGTTCGGTAAGGCGCGGCCATCCTCCAGGTCCATGCGTGGGCCGTAGGTGTTGAAGATGCGCACGATATGCGTGTCCACGCCGTGTGTGCGATGATAGGCCATGGTCAGCGATTCTGCAAAACGTTTGGCTTCATCGTAAACAGCGCGTTCACCAGCCGGATCCACATTGCCGGGATAATCTTCTGTTTGTGGGTGTACCTGCGGATCACCGTAGATTTCGCTGGTGGAAGCCAATAAATATCTGGCTTTATTATCTTTGGCAACGCCCAGCGTATTGTGTGTGCCCAATGCTCCAGCCTTCATTGTCTGGATGGGCAGGTTGAAATATCCAACCGGCGACTTGGGATTGGGACTGGCCGGGGAAGCAAAATGCATCACGGCATCCACTTTACCGGCAATGTAAATGTAATTGGAAACATCATGTTTATAAAAGCTGAACTTCTCATTGCTTGCCAGGTGAGCGATGTTTTCCCTACTGCCAGTGATGAAGTTGTCCATCCCAATGACTTCGTGCCCATCCGCCAGCAGGCGGTCACACAGGTGGGAGCCCAGGAATCCCGCCGCTCCAGTAATTAAAATTCTCATGATAAATACCTCAGTTTGATTTTAGATTATTTCCAGTCTAACCGGCTGATGAGTCCATCGCCAGTGACCTGGAAGGCATTTCCACTGCCTGAGTCTACCAGCCAAAGGTTACCCTGATATGCCAGTCCAATGAAATCCCCTGTTTGTCCTTCTAAAGGTTCCGGAGACCAGACGGGCGCCTGTGGTTCCAAACCGGGAGCATCGGATGGTGGGAAGATTATACGCCGATTCGAACCGTCCCTGTCCATGATCACAACGCGGTAACGGCTGGTTTCGCTTTGTTCCGGGAAGACAGCCTGTAAAAATGCAACCTGATACGATCGTTCTTCACCACTTTGGCGCAAAGCGGATGAAGATGGAAAAGCAAACATACCAGTCTGGCGCGCAATCTGTACAACGGTTCGGTTAGCGGTGGAGGCGGCAGTCAGATCAAAGAAAGGAGATTCTTCCGGGTTGACCAGGTTTGGCGGCGGGGCATGCGTGACCACGTAAATTGTGAAACTGTCCGCGCCCCACGTCATGCCGGGCACCCAGGCCCAGTCACTGTGGGTTTGAAGGGGCGTGATCTCCAGCAGCGGTTTGAACTCGCCCGCCTGCTGATCGACCAGACCGATTTCGTCTGCGCGCGCATAACTCAGGATGCCTTCCGGTGAATAATGCAGCTCCAATCCCCACCAGCCATACACGCCACCGCTGTTGGCTTCAACGATGCGTTGGGGAGTACCGGCCCAGCCATCCCCAATCACGACTTTGTAGATGTCATTGTTCGCCTGCCATCCGGGCGCAGTGGATCGGGGTTCGACGGTGGTGTAGGCTACGTTGGCGGAACTGGGTGTCCAAACCGCCGAATGCACCACATTTTTTACACCCAGGCTGAATGGTTTTGCGTTTTCCCTGATCAAGCTGACCGCCCAGAGAGTGTTGATTTCTTCGTCGGCCGGTTTTTCGGACCTGCGCGAAAAGAGCAGCCATTCCCCATCCGGCGAGATGGAGAAGATGCGTCCGTCCAGGTCACTGGATGTGACGATAGGGCGGCGGTTGGCGGTTGTGCCTTCCATGAGCCAGGCGTTGCCACCGGCCAGATAGGCTAACTTTCCGGGAATTACTAACGGTGCATAAGCTGATTGCGCGCCGACCATGACGATTTCCGCCACGGCTTCCTGGATAACCACATTTTTCACGACAGAACGACTGACTTCTTCACCATCTTCCAGCAGGATGCGGTAAGTCAATTCCTGCAGTCCGTTGACGCCCGGCTGCACCAGACGGGTTTCGCCATCAGGCAGCGATTCATTGCGGGCGATCTGCTGCTCGAAGGGTACAGTTACCTCTTCGGTGACAAACTCTTCGCTGACGCGTGTCAGGCGTACCTGATCGCCCCCACTAAGGACGGTGTACACAGGCGGATCGCTTTTGTCCAGGTTGCCAACTTGTATACCAGCTGCCTCTAATGCCTGGCCGGCTGTGCTGCCGGACTGTATCTCCACCTGCCGTGTGTCTCCATCAGAGATAACCTGCACAGTGATTAATTCCCCTCCAAGTTGCGGGGAACGGCATCCGGCTAACAGAAGGAGAAGTGTTAAAAATAGAGGTAACAGGTGGAAGTGGGGAGAGAAGCGTCTGAACATGTCTTGCGGTATAATCCGAAGGCTATTTTATCCGGCCAGTGACTGTCATCAATCCGTTTGCAATGTCAATGTGTTCAAGTCGAAAACCGGTTGCGACCGGGCCAAGCGAACCGGTGTAAGCCTCTGTGACGATGGCCGTCAAACTTTGTTTCAACCCCTCGGGTGCCGGGAATGGCCCGAAGTCCGCGGTGGCAAGCTCGATCTTGGGTTGACCGAGTTCGTCGACACTGACAGTTAGCGCGACCAGCACATTTGCAATGAAATAACCGCGTTCAACTTTTCCGTACACCTGCATCTGTCCATCGCGCAAGAATACCTGTGGATCCTTTAGCGCCGGGTCATCCTGCGCGGCCAATTTGAAAGCGATATAAGAAGTGAGTTGCTCTTCATTGATCTGGAGTATGATTGTGCCGCTTTGTGCGCCGGCCAGTGCAGCCGCTTCAATTTGCGCCCGCAAACTTTCAACAGCTTGAGCGGAAACCGGAATGGTCCCTTCGGGGTAATCAGGCCCGCCGACAAACATCGTGCAAGCCAGGGTTGTGAGAAGTATTGCGCTGAGTGATAAAAGTATACGAAATCTAGTCATTTTTCTTCTTTGGAAATGGAAATTTTACAGGGAGCAATTATAGCATGAGCACATCTGATGATTTGGCAGAATTGTCATTGTCCGCACAGATCGAGGCGTTATTGTTTGTGGCTGTGGAACCGGTGAGTACCGGGCAATTGGCCACTGTTTTGGAGACGACTTCGACACAAGTGAATAACGCGCTGGACGAACTGGATGCATCTTTCCGGACCCGCGGCCTGCGTCTGCAACGACACAACGGGCGCGTACAAATGACGACTGCTCCCGAAACATCCGAGGCGATCGAGCGCTTCCTGGGGTTGGAAGCCACCACACATTTGAGCCGTGCCGCGTTGGAAGCACTCTCGATCATAGCCTACCAACAGCCTGTCACGCGTCCGCAGGTTGACTCGGTGCGCGGTGTGAACAGCGATGGCGTTATGCGCACTTTATTGAGCAAGGGCCTGATTCAGGAAGGGGGGCGTGCAGAAGGACCGGGACGCCCAATCCTGTACAGCACAACGCCCGATTTCTTACAGCACTTCGGTTTGAATTCATTGACGGAGTTGCCTCCGTTAGAGCGGTTAGAGAGTGGCGAGCAGGATGTTTCACTGTTGAAAGGGTGACAACTGCCAGACAGGATGTTTTATCAGGCCTGCTTAGTTTTCGAAGCAAATAGGATTTCTAGGATGAACATGCCAATGGTAAGCCACAGGTAGAGCCATAATCCCCACAACACCCAGCTCGCTTTGGAGTGGATTGTCCAAGCGATCCACACACTAATGCTGGCGGAAATTCCTAATACTGCACGATGAATAGTCAACAAAGACCGGTGTTCTCCCCGGATAATTAAGATCGCAATGCTCATGAAGGGAAACAAAAGGAGGGTTAAAGCGAATAGAATAATCCACTGCTGTAGAGAATCGAAGCTGACAGATCCCGTGATAAGCTCGGTCATTGTTTTAAAGAGTTCTGGATAAAAAAGTGATATAGAGACTGGCCAACCACAAAATGCGCCATCTACTCGGACATTCGGAGGTGAACAGGGGCGCGACAAAGGCACCGGAACGGTGTCGAAAAACCAAGGCCCAAAAATTGCCATGGCCAACAGTATCAAGAAAGTTGCCCGTACAATGCGTTTACTCTTATAGATCCATGACATTTATTCTCTCCCATATAAACGATTTCAATGTCTATAGCGCATTAATCATTTTGTAATGACGGGATGGTGGGTTATTAAAAATCGGTGTATGACCCAGCCGTAAAATGGCCATCTCCGTCACCCTGCCACACCTGATAAGATTTCACCCCGACGACAAGAATATCTATGACACCATCTCCGGTTACATCCCCAATAGTAGCTGTCTTGGTACGGCCAAAACGGCTGCGCTGTCCAGACAGAAATTGCCCATCACCATCATTGAGCCAGACACGGCCGCTTGTCTTTCCGACTGCGTACAAATCCAGGTCACTGTCACCGTCCAGTTGGGCGAGATAGACCGTCTGTGTAAAACCATTGCCTAACCGTTGACCGCTGTCTGAAAAATTACCCTGCCCATCGTTAAGCCAGATTTCATCCGCTCCTCGATTGCCAACTACTGCGTCGGTAAAGCCGTCGCCATTCACATCTCCCAGTACGACCGAATAACTTTCTGCCTGTCCCAATCGTTGACCGCTGTCGTAAAAGTTTCCGCTTCCATCATTGAACCAAACCTCATTTGGCACTCTGCGCGCGGTTTTTCCATCAGTAGTGACCCACCCTTTTGTGACAAAGGCATCGAGGGCCTTATCCCCATTCAAATCGGCCAGAGTAAGGGCGCGTGCATTGCTTGTCTCCAGACACTGCGATCCGTTCGTTATATCTCCATAGCTAATCAGAGTTGAAGTAGAACGACAGCATCCCGCGATGAAAGATTCGGGAATTCCATCCTGGTTCGAATCCTGTATCGCGAATGGTTGCAATGACTTGGCATTCAAAGGATTGTCTAAAACAAGGTCGGGTAAATCTGTATTGCAGGCGATAAAGTTCCTGTTTTCTTCAAATTCAAAAAGGGAGAGAATTGCATCCGTTTGTCCATCTCCATTTATATCACCCAGTGCCAGAACATAATTGTGCATGAGAAGTTCTTGGTTCCTCGTAAAATTTCCATGCCCGTCATTGAGCAATACTTTATGGAGCTCGTTTAGAAAAACCAGGAAAGCATCAAGATGATCGTCTCTATTCAAGTCAGCGAGATAAACCTGGGAAATTCGTGGTGAGGTATCATCAAATGCAATAAAGATTTTGTAGCCGCCTGCCACTACTAACACCCCCAATATCAGTAAAAACAAACATCCGAGCCGGGAGAACAAGCGAGTTTTCAATCGTTGAGGGAGCTTTGACATATCTTCATCACTACAGGACAGAATCTCTTACTCATTTGGCGGTAGCGGAATATAGTACAGCCCACCATATTCCTTTGAGGCTATCAATGCCGTGCCATCCGGAGATGGGATCAAGTTTGGGGAATAGCCATCCCCGCTTAAAGTCCAGTAAGCTCCCATTTCTCCATTTGGAAGGGAGACCAGTGAAACACCGTGCGCTGATGCAACTGCAAGCTGCGATCTATCCTGAAGATACTTTATTTTGAGGGTGGGATATTCACGAGGTGTATGCCCGGTAATCACTACTCTTGGATACACTGAATCAGGGGTATCCACTTTTACGATGTCATATTCATCCGTATAAGTCGGTACATTCTCCAATTTGTGCATCACCATCAAATATCCATCGGGGAACAACAACAGTGTGTGTTGTTCATGGTCATAGACATGCACAGTTCCAGTTTCTGAGGAATACAGATAGGTCCCCTGGTTGTGAGGGTGGTTGAGACGAACAGCCAGATAGTACCCCGTTCCATCCTTGCTGATGTGAGAACCGGCTGTGGACACTTCATCCGGATATTGGATTTCCAGACCGAAAATGGATTCCAATACGTTGGTCAATTTAACTGGGAAGGTGCTGAAATCCGCGATCAGCAGTTCTCCACGACCATGTAAAAGTAATTCGTTTTGACTTAATGCCTCGATCCAGGGTGCGCTTTGACCAAAGTTGCCATCAAGATCGAAACTATTTTGAATCATGCCATTGTCAACGTCTATCAGGAAAAGAGTGGCGCCTGCATCACTTCCTTGACGACCGTTCAGACGCGAAATCACCAACTGTTCACCACCAGATAGCCAGGTGGCGTTATCCCAATGGAGCTCATATGGATTGGGCGTGACATCCTGAATCAATTGGACCTCCATTGTGTTTCCGTCCAATATCCAAAATGCTTCCTTACTTTGAAGTAGAAGTTGCCCGGTTACTGGCTCATAGGCTTTAATAAACGTAAACTCCACTGGAAAATGATTGGTCAATCGCTCTGGCTCTGATTGGCATGGTTCGATAAAAAATAATTCACCTGCTGAGTCCAGATACAGAATACGGTTATCTGGCAGCCAGGTGAAGTTTTCCCATATACTATCTGCGCGGGAGAATTGGGTCTCCACATTGCAAATCTCACTTGTTGCACCATCCAGGAAGTGCAGCCTCAAGGTGCCATCTTGTGTTCCAAATATGAAGTAAGCGCTGTCTGGCGACCAATTTCCGGGCAATGCGATTGTGCCGTCGAGCAGCGGTTGGACAGAGGTTTTTGGCATCCCCACTTCAATTTCTGGCAAAGGTGTGGGAACGGGCGGACGCATTGCCGCAGGATCTTCCATTGGAGAGTAGTATTTTTCTTTCATGGCCGCCAATCGATTCTCGCAAGCTGATGGACTCCCTGGCGGAACCCCGGTAGATTCGTATTCTTGAAGAGAAACAGGTGAACTGAAAAATTCTCGATAAAATGTTGACAGACGGTAATAATCTTCACCCGCATCGTAACACCACTTCTCTCCGGCCAGGATCACAGGCTGTTGGATGAATATGAGATCGCGTGGAGTCAGTGAATCTAACGATTCGGGATAATGCCCTTCGCGTGTATGAAAGTTGTCAAGCGCCCGGGCGATGCGCGCCGCCCGTCTTTCTGTAATATCATGGTAAGAAACGCGCCCGCCTGCCTCGAAGGATTGATTGAATATGATGGGAACAGCAATGATGAAAAGTATTCCTGCCAGGCGGTATCTGCCACGCAGCGCAAGAATCATTAGCATCCCTGCGCCAATCGCGATAGGTGCGGATAGCAGAGCAGCAAACACACTGAACATGCCGTCGCTGGTGTGATCCCATACCGATCCCCAAAAAATTGTATATGCCAGATAAACAATTATGATTGTGGCAACTCCAACTTTACCCAACCACATCCAGCGGAAAGAGATATTCTTGTCATTTTCCTCTCGCTCGTGAAGCGATTTCATAGCGGTAGTAATCAGGGAGGCAGACACAACGACAGAAAGGCTTGGTGCAACGAACACACCGAAAGTAGCCAGGATTCCGGGTATCTGTGAAATAGTACTTTCACTTTGGCTGAGAGGGTGGCTCATCAACCAATTGAAGGAAAACAAAAAAGTCAGTGCCAACAAGCCAAATATGATCTCCAGCCATCCGAAACGTCTTCCAAGCGACCATACAATCGCAAGAACCAGAGCACCAGGTATTATCAAGAATCCAAATCCATGTTGGTCAATCAAAAGAAGGCCATTCAGAACGCCTATGATCACGCCTAAAATTATGGCTAGGCTTTTAGCGCTTTTGTCCATAGCTTTGAATTCTTTAATATTCAATAAGATCAGCGCTATTAATCCCAAAAGGGAAGATGTCAACAGACTTGAGAGTTGGAAATATAACTGGTTGTACGGCTCATCTATAAACCGCATCGTAACAAAAAGTACGGATAACAATAATCCCCCCAGACCAAGTAAAAACAGCAGCAGGTGTTGTCTGGCGTCCTCTACTTTTTCATCACGCAGGATGAGCGCACAAACTAACGCGATAAATAAAGCTGGGATTACACTCAATTGGTTCAGGAAAGTCATGGACATAGCAAAGCCCCTTTTCCTGTCGCGCTAGTTAGGCGGTAGGGGAATATAATAGATCCCGTCCCCATCTGCTTTGACAAACAGAGCCTCTTCATTTGGTGAAGGTAAAACGGAAAAGAAATCTGATTCCCCGGATAACTCCCAAAAACGGGTCGTTGTACCGTCTGGGATTGAAACCAGAGATATTCCCTGGGATGAATTGAACATAAGCATAGATAAGTCTGGCAAGTATTTTGGGAACATTTGCGGATGGCTGCGCGGAATATGGCCCTCTACCGAAAGCCGCTGATGGTTCCCTCCTTGATCCATCCACACCATTTCATATTCATCCGTATAGGAAGGCTCATTTTCCCATTTCGGCAATTGTATCCAATCCCCATCCGGGAAGAAGAATATAGAATGTGTATCATGTTCAAAGACTTTGACTTGCCCATCTTTCGAATCGTATAAATAAACTCCCTGGTTGTGTGGATGGTTGACGCGCAGACCGATAACATAACTATCGTCTTTGGAATTAGACCATGTATCCATAGATGATAAATCAAATGGGTACGCAATGTCCAGTAAGAAGACATCGTGAATTAGATCGGTGGTTATTGGCGGATTCGAGCGGAAATTAATTGTTGTCAGGGATTGACCCTGGAGAAGTAGTTCGTTATGGGTCAGCCATTCGACGATGGGCAGGCTTGCATCCGAGACGTTTTGAAGCGCCATCTCGTTTTCGATTTCCCCGGTCTTTGTATCGATGACGAATAGAAAAGCTTCATCGCCCTCATCCGGTCCCATCAGCAGGGATGCAGCCAGTCGCTTGCCATCCTGCGACCAGGCGAACCAGGCCCAATGCCATTCTGTGGGGACACCCTCGATCTTTTGGGTCTCGAGGCTGTTTCCGTTTAGCAGCCATAATCCATCTCGATCCTTTAGCAACGCCTCTCCGGTTGGTTCGTGGAAACTGGGCACATTTGTGAACCTGGTCGAAAACCGAGTTGACAAGTCTTCAGTTTCGGTGGAACAAGGTTTGTACGCCCACATTTCCCCGCTGTCGGTAACGTACAGAAATCGTCCGTCTGGTAGCCAGGCATAATGTTCGCGCAGCCCGTCAGATTTTTGGACATTCCACTGACTTTCGGGAGGTTGGCAAAGGTTCCCGCTTTTCGCTTCCAGGAAGTAGAGATCGATCGTTACCTGTTCCTCTTCGCCCATGAAGTATTCAGCTTCACCAAATACCAGGTAGCTGCCATCTGGCGACCAGCTTCCCACGGAAAAGGAATTTCCCGCAAGAATCGGTTCGACACGCGTTCGGGAAACGGAAACCGAACTTTCAGGAAGAGGTTCCTTGGTTGGAGAAGAATTGAACTTTGCCTGATTTTCAGCTTTCAGTTCAGCCAATTTTTGATCGCATACCCAGCTTCCTTCAGGTACTTCCCCAGCGGAAGCATACACACGAACGTTCAGGTATGGTGAATTCCAATGCTCTCGATAAACCAACCCCAGACGATAGTAATTTGAGCCGCCTTCATAACACCACTCCTGGTCAGGTATGACCATGGGTAATGGAATCCGCCAGAGTTCTCCGGGTGTTAAATCATTGAGCGCCAAAGGATACCGGCCTGACTTGACGTGAAAGTTTTCAATTGCTCTTTGAAGATGCGACGCTCTATCTTCAGTGACTGTATAGTTAGTAATCCTGTCCCTAACTACTACAACCCCTGCGTACAGCAAAGCGAGGACCAGGCCCGCAAAGGGCACACCCATCCAGCGCTGCAAGCCTGAGGAGGTCATAGCGATAATCAACGTGATGGAAACGATTGTTATCACTGTGACCATCAATAACAATAGGAAGCGCACGCCATCGTCAGTACCGTCCCAAAGCCACAACCACATAAATGTGTACACTGTGGATGCTAGCAGAAGGATGATCAATATCCACTGTGTTAGGAGTGATTTTTGTGAGACCCGTCTTGATTCACCAACCCCAAATCCCATCTGTAAATTTCGAAATATTAGTACTGCAGTTGTTGTGATAACGAAACCGGGAATCAGCAAATAGGCTAATGACACCTCAACTGCATAAATTAACGAAATTGGCGATTGATCAAAGGGGAGAGTTAGAGAGCCTATTTCCAGGCTGTTAAAAAGGGCCAGATAAAGAACGGCAATAATACCGAATGGAATGGGATATTTTTTTCCCCATTTCCAAGTCACGAATAAACATAATGGCACACACAGATATAGCATTCCCTGCAGAATGAATTCCACCTGACGCCAATCTTCCGTTGAGATGCCAAGTGCAAAGTGCGTGAATATCGTTCCTATTAATAAAAGGATAACAGAAAAAATTACTTTCCTTTGCCTGCTGGATAAATTTGTCCATTCTCGGGATGAGAGCAGAGCCATCGCAATGAGCGCTGGCAAGGGAGGTACAAGAAAGATTAAGAAACCATATCTAGGACTAGGAAGTAGCCAGTAAAAAACCAGTAATGACAAGAACCCAATGGATGTCCAGATAAGAAAGAGAAATCGCCTTTGATCTATTGTGTCCGGATCTCCTCTTTTGCGGATAAGCTCGGCACCCGCAATAATCAGCCCTATTAGTGTAGTTATTAAAGCCAGTGAGGAAATTGAAAACATGATTGTGTTCTCCCCGTTAGACTGCTCGCTTCATATGAACTACTTTGCCCAATAGTGGGAAGACAACCGGGAATAGCATGATAATAGCCCACTGTATCCATAAGACTGCGATCCATATGATGGATTCGATCCCAAAACCAGTAACCGTAGTCCAGTTCGTAAGATCTCTACTAAAAGAAATAGCGTCCCACCAGGCTCCCGAAATTGAAAATGTCAGACCAGCCAGGAGAATAGAGATTTGGATGTTCGTGTTAGAGCTTTTACAGTAGATGAGCACACTCACGATCATTGTTAGAACTGAGAAACCAAAATAAGGTGTTTGACTGTTCGTATGGGCATCATCGAAAGCCGTCAGAATGATCAGCGGCAAGGCTCCAAAAACACCGAAGGACAAGCGTGTCCAATCCAAGGATAGACTTTGTCCTATGCGCCGGAGCGGTATGGGTAAACGAGATGGATTGGGGGCCGTCAGTATTGCAACCACGATAAGTATTGCTGAAGCCAAAAGCATAATAGTCAGGAACAACCATAAATTCGTTTGCCCCGCGATCAATCCAAAGTAACTGAACAACAACCCGCCCAACGGGTATGTCCAGCGCGGCAGTCCACGTATCAATCCGAGTATTAAAAAAGGAACTATCAGGGGAAGGATGATATTCCCCAGAAATTCAGCATTCCGCCCCCAACCCGAAACCAATCCCGGGAGGGGGAAATAAGTGGCAAGAATCATAAGTAGACCGGCGATCAGGAACATACTTATTTCCAGTAAAAATTGCCTCCAGGAGGTGCGTCCATCTGGCGGGGCGGGGGGTAAATCGGAGGAGGATGTGACCTGATGCAAAAGATCTATTCCACCAGCGAGCTTTTGACTCCACCCATACCAGTACGAGTAAACGAGCACTTTTGGCATATCGAATAATTCTCGTAAAATGAATGAGGTGAGTTTGTTTTTATGGTTTGCTTCCTGCATCCCTTCGATAAAGGTGTTTTGTATCTCATCGCCAAACGTATCGAGATATTGGCTAGGATATGCACGCAAAATCAGATGATAAAGTTTACCCACTATGCCCTGTAGACTGATCATGCGGGTTCCTCTAATTCACGCTGCTCAGCGGCCATTAGCAAATTTTGCAAGCGCGTTATTTCCTCTTTTAGAACGCGTTGCCCATATTCTGTCAATTTGTAAACCTTTCGGTCACGACTTGAAATCTTTTCCTCCATCCTGATGATCCAACCCTGGTCGAGCAGCCGTTTGAGAGCCCCATATAAAGTACCGGTGCTGAGAATGACTCGATTCTCGCTGATTTCCTGCACATCTTTCATGATGGCATAACCATGTTTGGGTTTTGGAGAGAGGCTTAGAAGGATGAAGTAAGTGGGCTCGGTGAGTGGAATATTTGTGGATGGGGTCATTTGTATTCGCCTTATATGTCGACGTTCGACATGTAGATAATCGACATAATATCTGAAAATATGAAAATTTGCAAGGGCATGGAATGTAGGT